>NZ_JBFRFD010000022.1:0-14401 GCF_052114645.1 Arthrobacter sp. 2YAF22_2 | reverse complement strand
CCGATGGCCTGCAGCTTGCCGCCGCGGATCTTGTCCGCGACGCCCGGCTGCGCGGCGAGGGCCGCATCGATGGCTTCGAGCAGCGGGCCGTCGTCGGAAACCACGGCGAGGCCGCGCTGCTCGACGATTTCGGCCGGGGTGCCCTCGCCGGCGAGCACGCCGTCCAGGACCTCGGCGGCCATCTTGTTGTTGATTTTGCCGTCCTCGACCATCCGGTTCAGCTCCACGATGGTGGCCGGCTCGACGCCGAGCTGGCCCGGGTCGACGTCGGCGTTCTTGGCGCGTCCGACGATCTCGCCCATCCACCATTTGCGGGCCACGGTGGCGGTGGCGCCCGCGGCAATGGTCTCCTCGATCTCGTCCAGGACGCCGGCGTTGACGACGTCGCGGAACTCCAGGTCCGAGTAGCCCCAGTCGGCCTGCAGGCGCTTGCGGCGCGCGGCCGGCGGCTCGGGCAGCGTGGCCCGGAGCTCCTCGACCCATTCGCGCGAGGCAACGATCGGGACCAGGTCCGGTTCCGGGAAGTAGCGGTAGTCGTCGGCGTCGGACTTCGGCCGGCCCGAGGTGGTGGAGCGGGTGTCCTCGTGCCAGTGCCGGGTTTCCTGGATGACGGGCTGGCCGGAGTCCAGCACGGCGGCGTGCCGCTGGATCTCGTAGCGGACCGCGTGTTCGACGGCGCGCAGCGAGTTGACGTTCTTGGTTTCCGAGCGGATGCCGAAGCGGTCGCGGCCGTGCGGGCGTAGCGAGACGTTGGCGTCGCAGCGGACGTTGCCGCGCTCCATCTTGGCGTCCGAGACGCCGAGGTTCTTGACGATCTCGCGGACCGCGGCGACGTAGGCCTTGGCCAGCTCGGGGGCGCGGCTGCCGGCGCCCTCGATCGGCTTGGTGACGATYTCGACCAGCGGGACACCGGARCGGTTGTAGTCCACCAGGGAGTARTCSGCRCCCTGGATRCGGCCGGCRGCRCCRCCCATGTGGGTGAGCTTGCCGGCGTCCTCCTCCATGTGCGCGCGTTCGATCTCGACGCGGAACACGGTGCCGTCGGAAAGCTCGATGTCCAGGTAGCCGTCGTACGCGATGGGCTCGTCGTACTGGGAGGTCTGGAAGTTCTTCGGAGTGTCCGGGTAGAAGTAGTTCTTCCGGGCGAAGCGGCAGGTCTCGGCGATCTTGCAGTTCAGTGCCAGACCGATCTTGATCGAGGACTCGATCGCGGTCTTGTTCACCACCGGCAGCACACCGGGCATGCCGAGGTCCACCTCGTTGACGTTGGTGTTCGGCTCGTCGCCGAAGATGTTCGGGGCGGAGGAGAACATCTTCGTCTTGGTGTTGAGCTCCACGTGGACCTCGAAGCCCAGGACGGGGTCGTACTTCTCCATCGCCTCTTCGAAGCTGAGGGTTGCGTCAGTCATTAGTGTGAACCTCCGTGGCTCGCAAGGGTGTTGGCGGCATCCGTCAGTGATGGGTCCGTCAGGGAGGGAGCGCGGTCCAGCAGCGGTCCGCCCCACTGCGCCTCGAGCAGCGACTCGAGCACGGCGCCGACCCGGTACAGCCGGGCGTCCTGGCGGGCTGGGGCCAGCAGCTGGACGCCGACCGGCAGTCCGTCCTCGTCGGCGAGGCCGCCGGGCAGCGACAGTCCGGGGACGCCGGCCATGTTGGCCGGGATGGTGGCGACGTCGTTGAGGTACATCGCCAGCGGGTCGTTGAGCTTCTCGCCGAGCTTGAACGCGGTGGTGGGCGCCGTCGGGGAGATCAGCACGTCGGCCTGGGCGAACGCGGCGTCGAAGTCGCGCTGGATCAGGGTGCGCACCTTCTGGGCCGAGCCGTAGTAGGCGTCGTAGTAGCCGGCGCTGAGCGCGTAGGTGCCGAGGATGATGCGGCGCTTGACCTCGTCGCCGAAGCCGGCGGCGCGGGTGGCGGCCATGACGCGTTCGATCGTGAGCGGCGCGTCCTTGGGCAGCGCGCGCAGGCCGAACCGGACGCCGTCGAACTTGGCCAGGTTGGAAGAGGCCTCGGACGGCATGATCAGGTAGTACGCGCCGAGGGCGTACTTGAAGTTCGGGCAGGAGACCTCGACGATCTCGGCGCCGGCGCCCTTGAGCAGTTCAAGGGCCTCGTTGAAGCGGTTTTCGACGCCGGCCTGGTAGCCCTCGCCGTGGAGTTCCTTGATGATGCCGATCTTCATGCCCTCGACGTTGCCGGTCCGGGCCGCGGCCACAAGGTCCTCAAGCGGGTCCGGCAGCGAGGTGGAGTCGCGCGGGTCGTGGCCGCCGATCACCTGGTGCAGCAGCGCCGAGTCCAGCACCGTGCGGGAGACCGGGCCGATCTGGTCCAGTGAGGAGGCCATCGCGATGGCGCCGTAGCGGGACACGCCGCCGTAGGTGGGCTTGACGCCGACGGTGCCGGTCACGGCGCCGGGCTGCCGGATGGATCCGCCGGTGTCCGTACCGAGGGCCAGCGGAGCTTCGAAGGCCGCGACGGCGGCAGCCGAGCCGCCGCCCGAGCCGCCCGGGATGCGGTCCAGGTCCCAGGGGTTGCGGGTGGGGCCGAACGCGGAGTGCTCGGTGGAGGAACCCATCGCGAACTCGTCCAGGTTGGTCTTGCCCAGGATCGGCATCTTGGCTGCGCGGAGGCGCTCCACCACTGTGGCGTCGTAGGGGCTGTGCCAGCCTTCGAGGATCTTGGAGCCGGCCGTGGTGGGCTGGCCGATCGTGACGATCAGGTCCTTGACGGCGATCGGCACGCCGGCGAGCACGTGCAGTTCCTCGGCCGCGGCGCCGCCGGCGGCGCGGATCGCGTCCACCTCGGCGGCGACGGCGAGGGCTTCCTCGGCGTTCACGTGCAGGAAGGCGTGGACCTGGCCGTCGACGGCCGCGATCCGGTCCAGGTGTGCCTGGGTGACCTCGACGGCGGTGACCTCGCGTGCGGCGAGCTTCTCGGCGAGCGTGGCTGCGGAGAGGCGGAACAGCTCGGTGTGGGTTTCAGTCATGTCTTAGTCCTCATCCAGGATTGCCGGGACCTTGAAACGGCCTTCGAATGCGTCCGGGGCCCCGGAGAGTGCCTGTTCGGCCGTGAACGTGTGGCCCACGACGTCCTCGCGGAACACGTTGGTCAGCGGGATCGGGTGCGACGTGGCCGGGACCTCATCGCCGGCGGCTTCACTAACGGACTTAACCGATTCCACGATGACGGCGAGCTCGCCGGCCATCCTGTCCAGCTCTTCAGCACTCATCTCGATGTGCGCGAGACGCGCGAGATGCGCGACGTCGTCGCGGTTGATCGCAGCCATGGATCTCCCCTGCAAGGTTCGGATTATTTTCCGTCCCAGTCTACGTGGGTTCGCCTGCTGCTACTTCCCGGCGCCCGGCCCGCGGCCGGCCAGGCGCCGGCCAGGCGCCGTCAGCCGGTGATGTCGCCGTGCTTGCGGAAGGCGTTACTGCGGGCGTGTTCATGGACGCGGTCCAGGGTTTCGATCTGCTGTCGCCCCTGGGCGGTGAGGCGGGCATACGCGGACGGCTCCAGCCCTAGTTCGAGGGCGTGCTCCTCCAGCGTCTGCCAGCCGCCGATCTTGGCCAGGACGGCGGCCCGCATCAGTTCCACCTCCAGGACCAGGGTCATGGGCGAGCGGTTCAGCAGCCGGCCGTTGAGTTTCAGCCGGCCGGCATGCTCTGCCAGCCAGGCGGCGGCCTGCCGGTGCGGGCGTTGGCGGATGCCCAGCTCGTGGATGAGGCCGTGCAGCAGTTCACGCTCCCCGCGGATCTCGGCAGCGAGGCCCGCGAGTTCGGCGTGGACCGGTGTGTCAGTGAAGTCCTTGGCCATCCGTTGGATCCTGCCGAGGCCGGCGGTGGCGCCGCTTAGGTGGTCCGACAGATACAGGCCGAGCAGCTTCTCGTCGATGGTGTGGGGAATGTGCGGTGCCATGGAACCTCCAGCTGGACTCGTGCTGTTTCCAGCATGTGTCAGGGATGGTGCTCTCGTTGGAAACCCTACCGGAGCGGCGTGGCGTCCATCCGGCCGGCACCGGGATCGAGGCGCTCTCCTGGTCCTCCGCCGGCCGCCGTCGGGCCTTTAGACGCGGGCGGCCGGGCGGCGCTAGAGGTCCAGGCGGTAGACGAGCAGCAAGATGTCCGTGTCCGGAACGAACCAGTCGCGCTCGGGGACCCGCCGGAAGCCGGTCTTCCGGTACAGGCCGTGAGCGCTTTCCCAGGTCTGGCCGGTGGTGAGTGCCACCCCGGTAATGCCGGGAAGGGACCTTGCGTGTTCGATGATGGCCTGGACCATCGCCTTGCCGGCGCCGCTGCGCTGCACGCCGGGGTCCACCACGAGCATCCGGAATTCGAGCTCGTCAGCCTGGGCGATGTCCGCATAGGGTTCGCCGGCGACCGCGAGCGTTACCGAGCCGACGACCCTGCCATCACGTTCCGCCACCCAGATGGTCGCCTGCTCGTGCCGCTGGGCGACCTTCTGGATCTGCTGCATGTAGGGGTGGTCCGCGTCCCCGAAGTAGCCTGCGGCCAGGTAGGCGTCGCGGGTGATGCGGGCGACGGCGTCGTAGTCGGTCGGGACGGCGGGGCGTATGAGGATCTGCGAATGCACCTATCCATGGTACGGGCGCAGCTCACGGCTGCCCGACAACGGGCGGTTTCCGTGATGGAGCTATCAGGCCCCCCGGCGGCGGGGCACCTTCCGTGGGCGTCTGCGGTCAGAGCGGGAATCTGCCGGAGAGTTCCAGGGGGCCGGCGCAGGTCCACGCCGCGAGCCGCTCCTCATCCGTGGGGCCGCCGTCGAGCACGCTGGTGAGCCGGGGACGACGGACCCAGCAGCCGGCCTCCTCCGCGATCAGGGCGCCGGCGGCGAAGTCGTGTTCGTTCAGGCCGCGTTCGCCGTACGCGTCGTGGGTGCCGTCGGCCACGAGGCAGAGGTCCAGCGCGGCGGATCCCAGCCGGCGGACGTCCGCGAAGCCGTCCATCAGACTGCCCAGTCCGGCGGCCTGCTCGGCCCGGACCCCGGGGTCGTAGCTGAAGCCGGTCGCGAGGAGTTGGCCGGTCCGGTCCGGCACCGGGCCGTTGAGCGGCGTGCGCTCGCCGTTCTCTTCCAGCCATGCGCCTGCGCCGCGGGAGGCGTAGTAGATCCGTCCCAGCGCCGGGGCGTGGACGACGCCGGCCAGCCAGGCCCCGTCGGGGCCGGCCACCGCCACCGAGGTTCCGTAGTAGACGATATTGCGGATGAAGTTGGTGGTGCCGTCGAGCGGGTCGACCGACCAGCGGAAGCCGCTCACAGTGTCCGGCAGCACGGTGCCGCCTTCCTCCCCCGTGATCGTGTCCGCGGGCCGCGCCCCGGTGATGACCTCGCGGACGGCGGCCTCGGCCGCGAGATCGAAGGCGGTGACCCAGTCCCCTGAGTCGCCTTTGTTGCTCACGTCCAGCGCGGCGGCACTCCGGCCGGCCAGCACCGCGGCGCCGGCTGCTGCTGCCTGCCGGGCCAGGTCAAGGAACGCTGCCGGTTCGGGGAAATCGGCCGAGTCGGTAGTCACTCGGCGGCCTCCTGGTGGTCTTCGCCCTCGTCCTCGGCCATGGCCTCAGCTGCTCCCTCGGCTGGAACCTCGGTCCCGCCGTCCGTGGCGGCAGGACCGCCCGGGACCGCAGCCCCGTCGACGCCGGCCGGCCCGCTGGCGAGCAAAGCGCGGAAGCCGTCCTCGTCCAGGACCCGCAGGCCCAGTTGTTCGGCCTTGTCCAGTTTGGTGCCCGCATTTTCGCCGGCCACCACGTAGCTGGTGTTCTTCGAAACGGAGCCGGCCGCCTTGCCGCCGCGGACCAGGATTGCCTCCTTGGCCTCGTCCCGGCTGAAACCTTCCAGGCTGCCGGTAACCACCACGGTCAGGCCCTCGAGGGTCCGCGGGGTGGACTCGTCGCGCTCGTCCTTCATCCGGACGCCGTCGGCCGCCCAAGTATCCACGATTTCGCGGTGCCAGTCCTCGGCAAACCACTCCTTCAGTGCCACCGCAATCACCGGCCCCACGCCGTCGACGTTGGCGAGTTCATCTTCGGAGGCCTGCCGGATTGCGTCCATGGTGCCGAAGGCGGTGGCCAGGGCGCGCGAGGCACGCGGGCCGACGTGTCGGATGGACAGCGCCACGAGGACGCGCCACAGCGGCTGGGTCTTGGCTTTTTCCAGTTCGCTGAAGAGCTTGTCAGTGGTGGCGGTCGGCTTGGACGGGGTCTTGGCCGTGCCCTTCGTGTAGAAGTACGGCACGAGTTCAAACTCGCCGGTCGCCACGCCCTTGGTCCGCTTCTCGCGGCGGATCCGGACCCCGGCGAGGTCCTCGGGCGTGAGCCGGAACAGCGTTGCCTCGCTGGTCAGCGGCGCGACGTCCGGCTCGGCCGGCTGGGTCAGGGCGATGGCTGCTTCCCAGCCGAGGGCTTCGATGTCGAAGGCGCCGCGGCCGGCCAGATGGAAGACGCGTTCGCGCAACTGCGCGGGGCAGGACCGGGCGTTGGGGCAGCGGATGTCCACGTCGCCTTCTTTGGCCGGGGCGAGCGGCGTGCCGCAGGCCGGGCATTCGGTGGGCATCACGAAGTCGCGGACCGGCGGGTCCTGCTGGTCGCGGAGGGCCAGCACCGGGCCGACGATCTCGGGGATGACGTCCCCGGCCTTGCGCAGGACCACGATGTCGCCGATCTTGACGCCCTTGGCCTTGACCACTTCCTGGTTGTGCAGGGTGGCCATCTCGACCGTGGAGCCGGCCACCTTGACCGGCACCATCACGCCGTAGGGGGTTACCCGGCCGGTGCGGCCCACGTTGACGGCGATGTCCAGCAGCTTGGTATTGACCTCTTCGGGCGGGTACTTGTAGGCCACTGCCCAGCGCGGCACGCGGGTGGTGTAGCCGAGGGCCCGCTGGGTGGCCAGGTCATCCACCTTGACCACAATGCCGTCGATTTCATGGCTGAGGCTGTGCCGTTTGTCCCCGTACCGCCGGATGAACTCGAGTACCTCCGGCAGGCCGGGCAGCACCTCGAAGTACGGGCTGGTGGGCAGACCCCAGTCGGCGAGCTGGCGGTACGTGTCCGACTGGCTGAGCGTGGCCAGGCCTTCGCGGGCTCCGATGCCGTGGACATACATCTTGAGCGGACGCTTGGCGGTCTCCGCCGGGTCCTTTTGCCGCAGCGACCCGGCAGCGGCGTTGCGCGGGTTGGCCAGCGGTGCTTTGCCGGCGGCGATCAGCGCCTCGTTGAAGTCAGCGAAGGCTTGGGACGGGATGAACACTTCGCCGCGGATTTCCATCTCGGCCGGAAAGTTTTCGCCCTTGAGCTGCTGCGGAATTTCCTTGATGGTCAGGACATTGTGGGTGATGTCCTCCCCGGTGGTGCCGTCGCCCCGGGTGGCCGCCCGAACCAGCACGCCGTCGCGGTAAAGGAGGTTSACGGCCAGGCCGTCGATCTTGAGCTCGGTGAGCCACGACGGCGGGTTGCCGCCGTTGCCGAGCTTGGCGACGCCGGCCTCGGCTTTGGCGATCCAGGCTTCGAGCTCCTCGAGCGAGAACACATCCTCAAGGCTGTACATCCGGCTCAGGTGCTCGACGGCGGCAAAGGCCGCGGACACCTCGCCGCCAACTTCCTGGGTGGGGGAATCGTTGGCCACCAGTTCCGGGTGCATGGCCTCGATGGTTTCCAGCCGCCGGAAGAGCTCGTCGAACTCGGCGTCGGAGATGATCGGGGTGTCCTCCTGGTAGTACGCGAAGCGGTGCTTGCGGACCTCTTCGACCAGGACTTCGTACTCTTCGCGCACGGCCTCGGACGGTACCAGTTCCCCGGCAGGGCTGTGGACGTCGGTACCTGCTGCGGTCTTCGCTGTGCTCACAGACCTATCCTGCCTCAGATCCCCGACATTGTCCGGTCAGGATTCCCGGCGGGCGTCCACCACGATGCACGTTACGTTGTCGCGGCCGCCGCTGCGCAGGGCAGCCTGGATCAGCTCGTCCACCGCCGCCTGCGGGTCGGGTTCGGCGGCGAGGATCCGGGAGATGTGCTGGTCGTCGAGTTCGCCGTTGAGCCCGTCCGAGCAGACCAGGATCCGGTCGCCGTCCTCGATGGGCAGCAACCGGTAGTCGGCGTCCGTCTCGTCACCGGTGCCGAGTGCGCGGGTCACGACGTGGCGGCGCGGGTGGACTGCTGCCTCGGCGGGGGTGATCTCGCCGGCATCCACGAGTTCCTGCACTTCGGAGTGGTCCACGCTGACCTGGCTGAGCTTGCCCTGGTTGAGCCGGTAGGTGCGCGAGTCGCCGATGTTCAGCACGAGCCAGTTCGAAACACCTTGCTCTTCGACCACGATGACGCCGGAGAGGGTGGTGCCGGCGCGGGAGCCGGTGGCCTCGCGGATGCCGGCGTCGGCCTGCAGCAGATACTGCTGGACGACGGCGGCGGTGGCGTCCCTCCCCCCGGTGGCCACCTGGGGCAGTTCGGCCAGGGTGCGTACGCAGATGCCGCTCGCGATCTCGCCGGCCTCGTGACCGCCCATGCCATCGGCGATGGCGAACACCGGGTCGGCGGCGATGAAGGAGTCCTCGTTCGTTTCACGGCGCAGGCCGCGGTCCGTGCCGCAGCCGAAATTCAGCCGCAGGCTACCTGCACCGCTCCCGGCACCGCCGGGGGCACCGCCGGGGGCACCGCCGGGGGCACCGCCGGGGGCTTGATTGGAGGAGGTTCCGGGCGAGGCCGGGGAAGATCCGGGGGGAGGAACGGAAGCCGGCTGGGATGTCATGCCTGTCCTAGATAGAAGGGGCGGTCACCGAGGTGCACCGTGGATCCGGGGCGGTACGCTGCTACCCTCCGGCTGCCAGTGCGGTGCGGATGCCGTCCGCTGGTGTCCGCATGCGCTACCCGGATAGTACCGGTTCCTGCGCCGACAGGCGGCGTTCCACGCCGAATAGTCCATGGTGGGGCTGCGCTTTCGCTGCTGCTCCCTAGTCCAGGACCAGGCCCTTTCCACGGCCCCGCTGCAGCTCCAAGGGGAGGATTTCGCCGAAACCGCGCACATTCTCCGCGGGCCGGGGCACCAGCACGAAGCGTTCATCCTTTTCCAGGGCGGCGGCCGTCATGGAGTCCACCAGCACGGTCCCCGGATCGGCCAGCGATGTAAGCCGGGCGGCCAGGTTCACGGTGGGCCCGTAAATGTCACCAAGCCGGGAAAGGATCCGGCCCCACACCATGGCGACCCGAGCCTGGGGCAGGATCTCGTCTTCGTTGAACGCCTGCGAAAGGGCCAGCGATATCTCGGCGCAGGCCGCGGGGGTTTCGGCGATGTAGAGGACTTCATCGCCGACCGTCTTGACGAGGCGTCCGCCGCCGACGGAAATGATCTCGGCGCACTTGTTTTCGAAGCGCTGCACCAGCTGGGCGAGCGTCTTTTCGTTCATCCGGCGGGACAGGCTGGTGTAGGAGACCAGGTCTGCGAAGCCGACACCGCGGGCGAGCGGCAAGGGGGCGTCGTCCTCGTCCCCTTCGCGGCCTTCTTCGCTGGAGGCCAGTCCGGCCTCGGCGCGGACGGCGAGGCGCTGCACCCCGGCGTTCAGCTGGCGCCGCCAGGAGTAGACCAGTATTTCCTCGAGCGCGTCCACCAGGGAGGGCAAGAGGTCGACCAGCCGCTTGCGGGCCACTGCGTCGGTGACACCCTGCTGGTGGACCATGTCCTCCACCAGGGCCTCGATCTGCCAGACCACCATGCGGTCGGTCATCTGGCCGATCGCGCGGGTGACCGAGATGGCCGCTTCCTCCGTGAGCTTGCCGGTGCGGACCTGGTCCACGATCGTGTTCAGCGCGGCCTGGTCGCGCTCCGTGAAGGCGACGTCCTCGTCGCCCAGGTTGGGGAAGCCGAGCGCGCGCCAGAGTTTCCGTGCGGACAGCAGCGAGACCCCGGCACCCGCAGCCACCTCGCGACGGCGGAGCTTTCGCTCACCGCCTAGCAGCCGCTGCTCCAGCGCCCTGGCGGCGAGGCGGTCGGTGGACATGGTTCCGGTGGCAGGCGCTGAGTTACCCGGCTCTGCATTGTCCGGCACTGTGTCGGCCGGCACTGTGTCGTCCGGCACTGCGCCATTCGGTACTGCGTCGTCCGGCACTGCCGCTTCGAGGGCGGACTCGTCGAAGGCCGCTTCGGGGAGCTCGGAAGGAGCCGCCGCCAGGAGTCCGGTGTCAGGGTGCGCGTTGTCAGCGTTCATCACTTCCACCTTCCCTCATGTCCCATGGCCATTCGCCGGAGCCGTGCACCGTGTCGTCGACCTCAAGCAGGTCGCCCTCCGGAAGTTCGTCGATCGCGTCGAGGATGAAGTTCCGGAACGTCATCACCTCGGGGACATCCGGAATCACCGTGCTGGACGGGTACCCGGTATCCAAGGATATAGTCCCCGAGCGCAGGGTCCGTTGCAGCAGCGTCTGTTCGATGAACACATTATGGACGGCGGCCAGCGGAACTTGCTGGTCACGCCGTCGCAACATGCCGTAACGGGCCACCAAGCGGCGGCTGGTCAGAATGTAGCGGCTGGCCTGCCAGGTCACCGCTTTGGGCAGGCAGTAGGCAACCACGACCCAGGCCGCCAGCGCCAGGCAGCCGCCGATCAGCCACGGCGTCCAGTCCGGCGTGATGAGCGGGACGAGTTTGGCCGGGCCGCCTTTTACAATCCAGGCGCTGGCGTAGGCGGCCAGGGCGGCAACCAGGATGAACAGCAGGGCCGGAGCAATCAGCTTCCGGGGCTGGGGGCGGGTCACGACAATCACTTGCTCGCCCGGGAGAAGCTCTTTACGCATAGCCGCTTTCGCCGCTGCCGGCCTCGCCCGGCGGGGTCCAGGGGCGCAGGTGCACGACGTCGCCGGCGGTGACCACGTGTTCGTGCCCGCCGGAGTCCACCACCAACAGGGAGCCGTACTCGTCCAACCGGGTGGCATGCCCGATGATCTCGTTGTCGCCGGGGAGGTGGGCCCGGACCTGTTTCCCGAGGGTGGTCAGGGCGTGTTCCACCCGGTGGTGCAGGGAGGGGCCGCCTGCGAGTCCCGCGGTAGGGTCGCCGTCGGCGTTGCAGAAGCTGCGGTAAAGGGTCGCGAAACGCGAGAGATAGCTCTTGAGCAGGGTGGTCCGGTCCACCGTGGCGGCCTGTTCCAGCAGCACCGACGTGGCGGTGGGGACGGGCAGTTCGGACCGGGTGAGGGTGACGTTGAGGCCGGTGCCGAGCACAACGGGGGGCACCGCGCCGTCGCCCATCGGGCCCAGCTGCGCCAGGATTCCGGCAATTTTCTTTCCGCGGACCAGCACGTCGTTCGGCCATTTGAGCTCGGCCGGAATCCCCGCCGTGTCCAGCAGCGCTTCCCGCAACGCCAGGGCGCCCAGCAGCGAGAGCCAGGAATAGCACTGCGTGGGCAGCGGCCGGCCCTCGGCGTTGACCGGCCGAAGCACGATCGAAACGGAGACCGAACTGCGGGCCGGAGCTTCCCAAAGCCGGTCCAGCCTGCCGCGGGCTGCGCTCTGGTACTCGGCCGTGAGTACGGAGAGGTCCGGCCAGGCCCGCGGGTCCACGGTCGCGCCACGCAGCAGGTCCGCGTTGGTGGAGCCGGTGGACTCCACCACGGTCAGTTGCGGTATGCCGCTGGCGGTCAGGAACGCGGCGTCACTAAGGGCGCCCTGGTCCAGGGGCGGACGGTCCGGTGTCTGCTGCGCGGCTTCCATGCTTGAATCCTACCGAGGAACCGGTCACCGGGAGCCGGGCCGGACGCCGGCCCGGCGGAACTTCCCCAACTGTGGGCACCCTCACCGGCGGGTCGGGCCGAAACGCCGCGGCCTTCCGGCGTCGGGCCCGCAAAAGTGGGGAAATTCGGCGGCACGGGCCTCCCCTGAACCCTGGAAAGCCGCCCGGACTCAGAGGAAAATGTCAGGAACCAGTTGGCCTTCGGGCGCGCCCAGGCTGTATGGCGCGAAGTCCGTGACCCCGGCCGCCGCCAACACCTGCTCGTCGGTGTAGAAGTTCCCGCTCCAACTGCCGGACTCCGGGATCGCGTTGCTGGCCGTCAGCACCGCGTGGGCGGCGTCGGCCATGATCTGCGGGCCGCGCGCGCCGCGGACGATCTGCTCGCCGCCGGGCATGTTGCGGATTGCCGCGGTGTCGATCAGGGTGCAGGGCCAGAGCGAGTTCACGCTGATGCCGTCGACCTTGAGTTCCTCGGCCAGCCCCAGAGTGGTCAGGCTCATGCCGTATTTGGCCATCGTGTACGCCAGGTGCATGCCGGCCCATTTGGGGTCCAGGTTCAGCGGCGGCGAGAGCGTGAGGATCTGCCCGGCGTCGGACTCGCGCAGTGCGGGCAGGGCGAGCTTGCTGAGCAGGAAGGTGCCGCGGACGTTGATGTCCTGCATGAGGTCGTAGCGCTTCATGTCCAGTCCGTCGGTCTTGGACAGGTCAATCGCCGAGGCGTTGTTGACGACGATGTCGATCCCGCCGAAGCGTTCGACGGCGGCGGCCACGGCGCCGGCGACGTCGGCGTCGTTGCGCACGTCGCCCACCAGTGGAAGCGCCTGTCCCCCCGCCGCCTCGATCTGCTCGGCAGCGGAGTAGACGGTGCCTTCAAGCTTGGCGTGCGGCTGCCCGGTCTTTGCCAGCAGCACGATATTGGCGCCGTCCCGGGCGGCGCGGGTGGCGATCGCGAGGCCGATCCCGCGGCTGCCGCCGGACATCAGGATGGTGCGGCCCTGGAGCGAAGCCGAGGCCTGGTAGGGGCCCTGCCAGTGGGACTGCGGGGAGGTGCCCGAAGCGTCGTTGCTTGAAGTCATAAGCACATCCTAGCCGATGTTACTGGCCGGTAACATCCCCTGCCGCGGGGTCGGACCCGTGGCGGGCCCGGCGGGGGTCGGAACGAAAATTGTAGGTTTTCTACAGCGGCGCGGACGATTACCGTCACTAGACTTGCCAGCACGGCCTTGTTTTTGTGTGGATTCCACCTAAGCGGCCCGCACGGGCCAGCGACGGCCGTGACGAACAACCGCAAGAACAACAGAGCCGGAGACACTTGATGAGCCACGATCTGACCACGACCGCGGGAAAGATTGCCGATTTCCGCGACCGCCAGGCCCGTGCCGAGCAGCCCTCCGGCCCGGAAGCGATCGCCAAGCAGCACGCCCGCGGTAAGGGCACCGCCCGCGAGCGCATCGACCTGCTGCTCGACGCCGGCTCCTTCGTGGAGTTCGACGCCCTCGCCGTGCACCGGTCCACCGCGTTCGGCATGGAAAAGAAGAAACCGCTGGGCGACGGCCTGGTCTCCGGTTACGGCACCGTGGACGGGCGCCCCGTGGCCGTTTACAGCCAGGACTTCTCCGTCTACGGCGGTTCACTCAGCCAGGTCAACGGCGAGAAGATCGTCAAGGTCCAGGAGTTCGCGCTGCGCAACGGCTGCCCCGTGGTGGGCATCCTCGACGGCGGCGGCGCCCGCATCCAGGAAGGCGTCGCCTCGCTGGCGATGTTCGCGGACATCTTCCGCAACAACGTCCACGCTTCCGGCGTCGTCCCGCAGATCTCGCTCATCATGGGCCCCTCCGCCGGCGGCGCGGCCTACTCCCCCGCCCTGACTGACTACGTGGTCATGGTGGACAAGACCTCGCACATGTTCATCACCGGCCCGGACGTGATTAAGACCGTCACCGGCGAGGACGTGGACATGGAAACCCTGGGCGGCGCGCGCCAGCATAACGCCAACACGGGCACCTCGACCTACCTGGCCGCCGACGAGGCCGACGCCGTCGAGTTTGTCCGCGAACTGCTGGACTTCCTGCCTTCCAACAACCTCGCCGAGGCCCCCGTACTGGAGCACTCCCAGGAGCTGGAGCTCGACGACGACGATCTCGCCCTCGACGTGCTGATCCCGGACTCCGCCAACCAGCCCTACGACATGCGCAAGGTGATGGAGCAGATCGTCGACGACGCGCACTTCCTGGAGATGCAGTCGCTCTACGCGCCGAACGTGATCATCGGCTACGGCCGCGTCGAGGGCCACACCGTGGGCATTGTGGCCAACCAGCCGATGCAGTTCGCCGGCACCCTGGACATCGCCGCCTCGGAAAAGGCYGCCCGCTTYGTCCGSCACTGCGAYGCCTTCAACATCCCCATCATCACSCTGGTGGACGTSCCMGGCTTCCTGCCSGGCAAGGACCAGGAATTCCAGGGCATCATCCGCCGCGGCGCGAAGTTGCTCTACGCCTACGCCGAGGCCACGGTGCCGAAGCTGACGGTGATCACCCGCAAGGCCTACGGCGGGGCGTACATCGTGATGGGCTCCAAGAAGCTCGGCGCCGACCTCAACCTCGCATGGCCCACCGCGCAGATCGGCGTGATGGGCGCCCAGGGCGCGGTCAACATCCTGTACCGCCGCGAACT
>NZ_JBFRFD010000021.1:0-15229 GCF_052114645.1 Arthrobacter sp. 2YAF22_2 | reverse complement strand
GGGTATTGTGGCCGGGCACCCCTGCGGTGCCGGTGGCCGTCGGCACCTGCTGCAGGAAGATGATGGCTGCGATGCCGAGGGTGAAGCCTTCGACGACGGGCCACGGGATGAACGCGACGGCGCGGCCCAGACCGCTGAGGCCGAGAATGATGACCAGCAGCCCAGCCATCACGGAGACCAGGGCGATGCTGGCGACGCCGTGCGAGGCGACCACGGGGGCCAGGACCACCACCATGGCACCGGTAGGCCCGGAAACTTGGACGTTTGAGCCACCCATGACGGCAGCCACCAGCCCGGCCACCACCGCTGTGATGAGCCCAGCCTCGGCGCCCACCCCTGAGCTCACTCCGAAGGCGAGAGCCAGCGGGAGGGCCACGATGCCGACGGTGATGCCGGCGAGGAGATCGGTCCGCCAGGACGCGCGCAGGCCACCATAGTCGCGGCCGGACGGCAGGAACCGTGCGAGGTAGCCGTGTGCGCCGCGCACTGCAGTCCCGGCGGTCATGAGGCGGACGCCGGGAGGGGTGCGGCGGGGAGTTCCTGCGCGAGCCGGAACTGTTCGCCGGAGTCCGCCAGGCTGTCCAGCAGGAAGATCCGGGAAATGGCGAGCAGTTCGGCAATTTTCGGGTGGGCCAGCCGGTAGGTCACCACATTGGCGGTCCGGACCGAGGTCACCACCCGGTGCCGGCGGAGGGTGGCCAGATGCTGGGACAGGTGGGAGGCTTCCAGCCCGGTCTCGGTCAGCAGGTAGCTGACCGGCGCGGCGGTGTCCGGAGCGGCCGCCAGCAGTTCCAGCACCCGGATCCGGGCCGGGTGGGCGAGGGCCTTGAACAGGTTGGCCTTGATTTCGTATAAAGGGGTCTGCGCTGCGGAAATCACGGCTGGCCTGCGCTCTCATTTGGCACGCAACGGTGACACTGGTGCGTGAATTGCTGAATTGATGTTTCCATCATATCGCTCTATGGCAAGCGCCGCCCCGCGCTGCAGCGCGGCGGGTGGCGGCTCTCGGGGCGCTAGGCTTGAACCATGACTATCAATCCGGATCTGCAGGGCCGCAGTTATCCCGCCGCAGAGGTGTAYGACGTCGGGCGCGAGAAGATCCGCGAGTTCGCGCGTGCGGTCAAAGCGACCCACCCCGCCCACTTTGAGGTCGACGCCGCCAAGGCGCTGGGCCACAGCGACCTCGTGGCCCCGCCCACCTTTGCGATCATCGTGGCGCAACGCGCCGATGCGCAGCTGATCGAGGATCCGGAATCCGGTATCGACTTCTCCCGCGTGGTCCACGCCGACCAGCGCTTCGTCCACCACCGCCCGATCGTCGCGGGGGACCGGCTGGTCGCCGAGCTGCACGTCGACGGGGTCCGCGCCATGGGCGGGGGCGCCATGATCACCACCCGCTCGGAGATCTTCTCCGTGAGCGGCAGCGAAGCGGGCAACGATCCCGGCACCGGGACGCGCGAAGCCGTCGCCACCACCACCTCGTCCATCCTGGTCCGCGGAGAGGAACAGTAACGCATGCGCCCCACACTTTCAGACCTCACCGTCGGCCAGGATCTCGGCAGCCGCAGCATCGACGTCACCCGCACTGACCTGGTCAAATACGCCGGTGCCTCCGGCGACTTCAACCCGATCCACTGGAACGAGGCGTTCGCCACTGGCGTCGGCCTGCCCGGCGTGATCGCCCACGGCATGTTCACGATGGGGGCCGCCGTCCAGCTCGTGGCCGACTGGGCCGGCGACCCGGCCGCCGTGGTGGACTTCCAAACCCGCTTCACCAAGCCGGTCCCGGTGGCCGACACGACAGGGGACACCGCCGCCGGAGCGGTGATCGAGGTCAGCGGCGCCATCGGAGCGCTCGACGCCGACGCCGGCACCGCGCGCGTGGACCTCACCGTCCTCGCAGGAGGCCAAAAGGTCCTCATGAAGGCTCAGGCCGTCGTCAGACTGGCCTGACCGGATGACCCTGCCGTGAGGGTGCCTGCCGCGCAGTCCGCCGAGGTGACCCGCTGGCGCAACGCCGTCGTCGTCGCCTATGGCTTCAGCGGCATCGCCTTCGCGAGTTGGGTATCGCGGCTGCCGGCGATCCGTGACGGGCTGGACCTGACGCCCGGCAACGTAGGCCTGCTGCTGTTGTGCATGACGCTGGGCTCCTTTGTCTCGGTGTCCGCATCCGGGCTGATCGTTTTGCGCTTCGGGTCCAAACAGACCATCCGAATCGGCAGCATCATGGTCGGGGCCGGGCTGGTCCTCGCCGGGTTCGGGACCTCGGTCCTGGTTAACCCGCTGGCGGTCGCTGCCGGACTGGCCGTGGTAGGTCTTGGCACCGCCAGCTGGAACACGGCCTCCAACGTTGAAGGCGCTGCCGTCGAGCGTGCGGTGCGGCGGCACATCATGCCCAGGCTGCACGGCTCGTTCAGCCTGGGCACGGTCGCAGGCGCCGGGGCGGGCGCCTGGGCTGCCGGCGCAGGAGTGCCGGTCTTCTGGCACCTGGCCGTTGTTGGCGCCCTGGTCGCCGGCTCCGTGGCCACAGCCGCCGGCTGGTTCCGTGCCGACATCACCCCGGTCGCCGAGGAAACGGCTTACAGGCCGGCCGGCCCGGACACCTTCGATGATCCCTCTACCGGCCCGTTGCCCATCATCAGCCAGGCCACGACGGGGCCGGAAGCGCCGCTGGATAACAAGCGGCAGATCGCCCAGGCCTGGCGGGACCGCCGGACCCTCCTGCTCGGCGTCCTGGTGCTGGGGCTGGCACTGGCCGAGGGTGCAGCGGGGGACTGGGTGGCACTGGCGCTCGCCGACGGCCACGGCCAGTCCGACGCTGCCGGAGCCGCCGGTTACGGTCTCTTCGTCACCTTCATGACGGTGGGCCGCTTTGCCGGCACCCTGGCCCTGGACCGGTATGGCCGGGTCCCGGTGATGCGCTGGTGCGCGGCCCTGGCAGTGGCCGGGTTGGGCTTGTTCGTCTTTGCGCCGGTTCCGTGGCTGGCCTACGTGGCCCTGGCCATCTGGGGTCTGGGCGCCTCGCTGGGTTTCCCGGTGGGCATGTCCGCCGCCGCCGACGATCCGGTAAAGGCCGCCGCACGCGTCTCTGTGGTCTCGACCATCGGGTACGGGGCGTTCCTCTGCGGGCCGCCCCTGCTGGGCCTGCTGGCCGAACACGTCGGCATCCTGCACTCGCTGCTGGCCGTCATGGTGATGCTGGTGGTCAGCTTCCTGCTCTCCCCGGTGGCCCGCAAGGCCGGCTGACCTGATCCCGGCTAGGCTGGAGAAGTGACCCAGACACTGCTTTCCGCCCTGACCACGGCCCGCGTCGGCGGCCCTGCCGCCAACTACATCGAAGCCCGGACCGAGGCGGAGATCATCGACGCCGTCCGGGAGGCAGACGCTGGTGGAGAGCCGTTGCTGATCATCGGCGGCGGTTCCAACCTGCTGGTCGCAGACGAAGGGTTCCCCGGCACCGTGCTGAAAATCGGGTCCCAGGGCTTCGCGGTCAACGCGGAGGACTCCTGCGGCGGAGTCGCCGTCGTAGTCGAGGCGGGCCACAACTGGGACGCGCTCGTGGAGCACGCCGTCAAGCATGCCTGGTCAGGCATCGAGGCGCTGTCCGGGATTCCCGGTGCCACCGGCGCGACCCCGGTGCAGAACGTCGGAGCCTACGGCGCCGACGTGTCGCAGACCATCGCCGCGGTCCGCACCTGGGACCGCGAACGCAACGCGGTGCAGACGTTCACCAGCTCCGAGTTGAAGTTCGGTTACCGCGACTCCATCCTCAAACAGGCGACCTCCGGCGGGTCCCCGCGCTATGTGGTGCTCACGGTGGAATTCCAGCTGCCGCTGGGCCGGATGAGTGCACCAATCCGCTATGCCGAGCTGGCCCGGAACCTCGGCGTCGAGGTCGGCAAGCGGGCCTACTCCAACGACGTGAGGCGCGAGGTGCTCCGACTCAGGGCGTCCAAGGGCATGGTCCTGGACCCTGCGGACCCAGACACCTACTCCACAGGTTCGTTCTTCACCAATCCGATCGTGCCGGCCGGGGTCGCTGCAGGCCTGCCGGAGGACGCCCCCCGGTACCCTGCCGGCGCGGACGGGCTGACCAAACTCTCCGCCGCCTGGCTGATCGACCACGCCGGCTATGGGAAGGGCTTCGGCTTGGAAGCCGATAGCGTCTCGGGCGGCCGGGCCTCGCTGTCCACCAAGCACACCCTGGCCATCACGAACCGGGGCGGGGCCAGCGCAGAAGACCTGCTGGCGATCGCCCGCGAGGTCCGCCGCGGCGTCGTCGAACGCTTTGGCGTTGAGCTGCAGCCTGAGCCGCTGCTGATCGGAATCGAGCTCTAAGCCGAGCCCTAAAGGGGATGCGCGGCAGCCCGGGACGGTGTCCCGCGGGTGGTTGCCGACGCCGCGGCCAGGCCGTGGGCCCAGCCCAAGGCGGCCATGGTCGGGTAGAAGAAAGCCGAGGCAAGACTGGTAGGCCGCAGCGGCCCGAACACACCGGCGGCCGCCATCAGCATTGCCCCCACCGAGGCCAGCGCCCCGAGAGCGGCCAGCAGCACCAGAACCCGGACCAGGCGCGGGTGCGCACGCCAGCCGCGCAGTAGCCGGACCGTGACGCCCAGCGTGCGTGCCGCCCGGGTGCCCAGCGTCGTCACTGCGTAGGCGCCGGCCAGCCCGACCACCCCGCCGGCCAGATATGGCTCCGAGTCCCGGCTGTTGGCCTGGCTGAGCAGAGCCCCGACCATCGAAAGAGTTCCGGCCAGCACCGCGAGGCTCGCCAGCGTCATCAACATGATCCGACCCTTACCCAGCACCGCCAGCGAAGTCCCCAAAGTCATCCGGCCAGCCTATAACGGACCCGCAACAGCGGGTGCGGACCTACTTCCGGCCGCGGCGCGGGGCCACTTTGCTGAAGAGCATGAAGGTGAACCCGGACGCCGCCGCGCCCAGCAAGAAAACCTGGCAGAACGCCACGGACTGGGCGCTGGGTCCGGTCCGCAGTACCAGCCCGGCACACGCGAAAGCCACTGCTCCGGCCAGCAGCACGATGGAGCCCAGCAGGAAGCTCTGCACCGTGGCCGGGAACTCCGCGGCAGGGTCGATCTCGAACTCGGTGGCGTCGCGCGGTGACCGAGGCCGAGGCTGGAGGGTGGCCGCCGCGACGAAGCTCGCGACCGCGACGGCCATGCAGGCCGCGGAAAATGTCTGGAAGGCAGTCATAAGGGGGGAGAGACGGGTGCCACCGGCGATGGCGATGGCGAGGCCGGCCGCCATTCCAACCACGCTGGAAGCCCAGCCCAGCAAGGCCAGCCTCCTGCACACGGGCCGTAGCCGCGGCCACGCCTCACTCAATGTCATTCATCCACCTTAAGGAAGCCGGCTGGGCGCAGGCTGGGAGCGGCCCGGGCGCGGACCATGCAGGTGCCATGGAGGCCCGCAGGTGCCGGATCCGCCCGGTCTGTCGGCGCCGCACCTAGGATGTTCCCATGGCAGCAGTGCTCCCAACCCGACTGAGCCGGGCCGTGATGGGCAGGCTCCGCCTGGCCTCGCAGGGGCTCACCGGTGCCGGGTTCGGTTCCGTCCCTGAGGCCGTCCGGTCGATGACCGCCCTGCAGGCACAGGACCTGCGGGCTTCGCTCTGGGCCGTGGGGCAGCGCGTTCCGGGCTCCCGGGTGGCCGATGTCCGGGCCGCTTTGGATCGCGGTGAGATCGTCCGGTCTTGGCCGATGCGCGGCACCCTGCACCTGCTCGCGCCGGAGGACCTGAGGTGGATCCTGGACATCACCTCCGGCCGTCTGATCAAAGCCCTGGCCGGTCGCCACCGGGAACTCGGCATCTCAGCAGCGGACGTTGACGCTGCCGCCGAGGCCGCGCTGCTGCGGGTCGCGGGCGGCGCGGCCGCCAGCCGGGCGGAACTGTTCCAGACCTTCGAAGAAGCCGGCCAGTCCACGGCCGGCCAGCGCGGCATCCATCTGCTGACGATGCTGTGCCAGCGCGGGTGGCTGGTGCAGGGGCCGCTGGCCGGGAACCAGCAGCTGGTGGTGGCCTTCGACGACTGGATCAAAGACTCCCGGCGGCTGGACCGCGCTGAAGGCATTGCGGAATGGCTGCTGCGCTATCTCCGCAGCCACGGCCCGGCCACAGAGCGTGACTTCGCCTGGTGGTCCGGAATTCCGCTGACGGAAACCCGGGCGGCGCTGGCCGAAGTGCGGCACCAGCTGGCGGCGGTGGAATTCGAGGGGGCCCGGTACTGGCTCGCCCCGGAGACGGCCGCCCTGCTCGACGACGGCGTGCCCGGCCAGCGCACCGTGCTGGCGCTCCCGGGCTTCGACGAGTTCGTGCTGGGCTACACGGACAGGTCCATCGTGCTGCCGGCACAGCACGCGGACAAGATCGTTCCTGGCGGCAACGGGGTGTTCAAGAAAACCATTGTGGCCGGCGGCCAAGTGGTCGGCACCTGGGTGTCGCGCGGGAACGGCCGCGGCGCCGTCGTCGTCCCGGAGCCTTTTGACGGCGTTAACGGCCTGCGGCCTGCAGCACTTAAGTCCTTTGAGCTGCAGGCCGCGAAGTACCGGCGGTTCCTGGCAGTTGATGCCCCCTAGCTGCGCCTAGAGCGTGCCGGTGGCGATCTTGAGCATGCGCCGCAGCGGCTCCGCGGCGCCCCACAGGAGCTGGTCTCCCACGGTGAATGCGCTGATGTACTCGGGGCCCATTTCGAGCTTGCGGATCCGGCCCACCGGGATGTCCAGGGTGCCGGACGCCGCCACCGGGGTGAGGTCCGCCATCGAGGCTTCCTTCGTGTTGGGCACCACCGTGGCCCAGGGGTTGTCCGCGTCGAGCAGCTTCTCGATCTCGGCCACGGAAAGGTCCTCGCGGAGCTTGAGCGTGAGCGCCTGGGAGTGTGAGCGCATGGCGCCGATCCGGACGCACAGGCCGTCCATGATGACGCGGTCCGCGCCGGTGGTGCCCAGGATCTTGTTGGTTTCCACCCCGGCCTTCCACTCTTCCTTGGACTGGCCGTTGCCGAGGTCCGCGTCGATCCAGGGGATCAGCGAGCCTGCCAGCGGCACGCCGAACTGGGTGGCGTCGATGTCGGTGCGCTGGTGCGCCAGGACCTTGCGGTCGATCTCGAGGATGGCCGACGCCGGGTCATCCAGTTCGCTGCTGACCTCGGCGTTGAGCGTGCCGAACTGGCTCAGCAGTTCACGCATGTGCCGGGCGCCGCCGCCGGATGCGGCCTGGTAAGTCATGGAGGTGCCCCACTCCACCAGGCCGTTCTTGAACAGGCCGCCGAGGCCCATCAGCATGCAGGAAACGGTGCAGTTGCCGCCGATGTAGTCCTTGACGCCGCCGGAGAGGCCAGCGTCGATGACGTCGCGGTTGATCGGGTCCAGCACGATGATCGAGTCGTCGTTCATGCGGAGGGTGGAGGCTGCGTCGATCCATAGACCGTCCCAGCCGCGGCCGCGCAGTTCGCCGTGGACCTGCTTGGTGTAGTCGCCGCCCTGGGCGGTGACGATGATCGGCAGTTTAGCCAGCGTGTCGACGTCGAACGCGTCCTCCAGCCGGCCGGCCGCTCCGGTCGCYGCACCGGCAATATCCGGGGCGGCCCCGCCGGCGTTCGAGGTGGAGAAGAAGACGGGGTTGATGTCGGCGAAGTCGCCCTCGTCCTGCATGCGCTGCATCAGGACGGAGCCGACCATGCCACGCCAACCGACCAGTCCGACGGACGGGGTAGCTGCTGTAGTCATTGGGCCAGTTTAGACTTTGCGGCGGCCGGGCCGCAGTCGGTTACGTCACGGGCCGGCGGGCCGGCCGTTACTTGCCGTCGGGCTCTGCCAGCAGTGCGCTCTTGCGCCGGCGCAGGGCGAACACCGCCCCGAAGGCGAACACCTGGGTGACGACGACGAGGACCACCGCGCCGGCGATCTTGTTGCCGCCGAGGATCATGGTCAGTCCCACGATCGCGGACAACAGAGCCAGCAGGGGCAGCAGCATGTACCCGAGGACAAACAGCGTTTCCGGTTTCCGCAGCACTACTTGGCCTCCGTCCGGCGCCACAGGGTGACGCGGTAGCGGGTGCCGTTCGCGGCGGTCAGCCAGCCGTCGGACGGGAGGCTCGCCTCAGCCGTCCAGTCGTAACCGAGTTCCGGCGCGAACGTGTCGCCCTCGGTGGTCGTGTCGATGGTGGTGACGACGGCGACGTCGGCGAGGTCGAGGGACTGCGTAAAGATTTCGCCGCCGCCAATGATCCAGACCATCGCCTGGCCCGGCGCGAACTGGGATTCGAGCAGGGCATCGTCCAGGGACCGGACCGCCAGGGCGCCCTCCGCGTCCGGCGTCCCGCCCCAGTTTTCCTGCCGCGTGATCACGATGTTCGTCCGGTCGGGCAGCGGCCGGTATCTGTCCGGGAAGGATTCCCAGGTCTTGCGGCCCATGATGACCGGGTGTCCCGTGGTGAGCCGGCTGAAGTGCTTCATGTCCTCGGGCAGGTCCCATGGCATGGCGCCGGCCTGGCCGATCACGCCGGTGCTGGTCTGCGCCCACACGAGGCCGAGCCCGGTGAGGCTGCCGCGGAGCCGTTCGGTGAAATCGGCCGGTTCGAGGGATTTGCTGGTTTCGTTGCTCATACGGCTATCGGCGCCTTAATCGTGGGGTGGTGCTGGTAGCCGACCACCTCGAAGTCCTCGAGGGTGTAGTCGAAAATTGACGCTGGTTTGCGGGTGATCCGGAGCTGCGGATAGTCGTACGGTTCCCGGCGCAGCTGGGTGAGGACCTGGTCCAGATGGTTCTCATAGATGTGGACGTCCCCGCCGGTCCAGACAAACTCGCCCGGTTCCAGCCCGGTCTGCTGGGCCAGCATGCAGGTCAGCAGGGCGTACGAGGCAATATTGAACGGCACGCCCAGGAAGGTGTCCGCGGAGCGCTGGTACAGCTGGCAGGAGAGTTTGCCGTCGGCGACGTAGAACTGGAAAAAGGCGTGGCATGGCGGCAGCGCCATGTTCTTCAGCTCGGCCACGTTCCAAGCCGAGACGATGTGGCGGCGCGAGTCCGGGTTGGCCTTGAGATTTTCCGCCAGTTCCGCGATCTGATCGATGTGGCCGCCGTCGGGGGTCGGCCAGGAGCGCCACTGCACGCCGTAGACCGGGCCGAGTTCGCCGTCGGCCCCTGCCCATTCGTTCCAGATGGTGACGCCCTGGTCCTGCATCCACTTCGCGTTGCTGTCCCCGCGCAGGAACCACAGCAGCTCCACCGCGACGGACTTGAAGTGCACCCGCTTGGTGGTGATCAGCGGGAAGCTCTTGCCGAGGTCGAAGCGGAGCTGCCGACCGAACACGCTGCGGGTCCCCGTTCCGGTGCGGTCCGATTTGTGCGTGCCGTGCTCCAGGACATCGCGCAGCAAGTCTTCATAAGGCGTTGGGATGCTCACGGTCCCAGTCTACTGAGAACTGCCGGGCTGTTGAGAACAGCCGGCCCGTGCCGTGCTCATCGACTACCTAATCGTCGAAAGGCCGGAACTGCTCCACCGCCACGATCTTTCCCTTGGCACGTGAAACGTGGCAGACCAGGATTTCGCCGGCCGACAGGAATGGGTCCGTGGCCGGCAGCAGGGCACGCAGCCGGGAGTTCATGTGTTTGCCCAGCTGTGCAAAGACCGTGGGCAGGACGGGCCGGTGCGTGCACAGGGCCACGGCGCGTTCCTTGTCGATGAGTGCCTCGACGAGGTTCGCGGCCTTGTGCGGACTCCGGCCATGCCGGTGCTCGGTCAGGGAATCGTCCAGTTTCACCTTGGCGTCGACGGCCTTGGCGTACGGCGCGACCGTGGCCACGCAGCGAAGCCACGGGCTCGTCAGCACCCGCGACGGGCTCCAGGCCTGCAACAGGCGCCCCACGGCCTGGGCCTGGCGGGTCCCGGTGGCTGCGAGCGGACGGTCGCCCTCCGCTTTGGACCAGGAGGAGCGCGGTTTGGCCTTCGCATGGCGGATGACCAGCAGCGGCCAGGTGGCAAGTTCACCGCGGGCATGGGCTTCGACGAGGTGTTCCAGCGGGGCACGGTCGCCCGGATTGCTCAGCAGGCCCGTAGCCTTTTCCGGCGAACACCACAGGACGCTGTCCACCTCCTTGCCGTCCGGGTGGAGCGGGGCGCCGTCGACGTCGACAGCCCAGTAGTGCACCACCTTCAGGCCGGCCTGCACGTGGTAGTGGATCGGCGGCAGCGGGACGCCGAGGGGCGCCTTGAGGCCTATTTCTTCCTCGACCTCGCGGGCCGCGCACTCGGGAACGGTTTCGCCCGGGTCGATTTTGCCCTTGGGCCAGGACCAGTCGTCATACCGGGGGCGGTGGATCAGCAGGACCTCAAGTTGGTCCTTGTTGACGCGCCACGGCAGCGCGCCGGCCGCGACGACTGCAATCGCCTCGCCCGGGTGGTCCGTCTGGTCCGCGATCGGTGCATCGCTACTCACAACCGGCGGCCCTAGCGCAGGCTCGCCGGGCGCTGCCGCGAACGGGACGCTAGCAGCCATGACTGGATGTCCAGCAGCGGGGTGCCGTCCTCGGCGAGGTGGTGGCGGATCCAATCGCCGCTACTGTCCAGATGCCAGCTGGCGGTTCCCGGATCCATGTACCGGCGCAGCAGGTCCAGCACGTACGAGGTGTCATCCCCGCTGCGGAGTTGCACGAGGGCCTCCACCCGGCGGTCGAGGTTGCGGTGCATCATGTCCGCCGAACCGATGTAAACCACCGGCTCGCCGCCGTTGGCGAAGGCGAAGACGCGGGAATGTTCAAGGAAACGGCCCAGGACGGATCGGACCGTGATGTTCTCGCTCAGACCCGGCACGCCGGGGCGCAGCGAGCAGATCCCGCGGACAATGATGTCCACCGGTACCCCGGCCTGCGAGGCCCGGTAGAGGGAATCGATGATGGCTTCATCCACCATCGAGTTCACCTTGATCTGGACCCGGGCGGGGATCCCGGCCCGGGCGTTGCGGATTTCCGTTTCGATCCGGTCGATCAGCCCGGAGCGCACCGAGCGCGGGGCAACCAGCAGCCGCTTGAAGGTGGACTTCGGGGCGTAGCCGGAAAGCTGGTTGAAGAGTTTGGACAGGTCCTCGCCCACCTGCTCGTTGGCCGTGAGCAGGCCGAGGTCCTCGTAGTAGCGGGCGGTGCGGGGGTGGTAGTTGCCGGTGCCGATATGGCAGTAGCGGCGGAGCCCGTCCACCTCCTGGCGGACCACGAGGGAGAGCTTGCAGTGGGTCTTCAGTCCCACGATCCCGTACACCACGTGCACGCCGGCCTGCTCCAGTTTCCGCGCCCAGGAGATGTTGGCCTGCTCGTCGAAGCGGGCCTTGATCTCCACCAGGGCGAGCACCTGCTTGCCGGCTTCGGCGGCGTCGATCAGGGCATCAACGATGGGCGAGTCCCCGCTGGTGCGGTACAGGGTCTGCTTGATGGCCTGCACCTTCGGGTCCGCGGCGGCCTGCTCGAGGAAGGCCTGCACGGAGGTGGAGAAAGAATCGTAAGGGTGGTGCAGGAGGATGTCGCGCCGGCGCATGGCCGCGAAGACGTTGGCCGGCTTCGCAGTCTCCGACTCGTTCAGGTAGCGGGAGGTGTGCGGGACGTGCTTGGGGTAATGCAGGTCCGTCCGGTCGATCCCGGCGATGACCGAGAGTCCGCGCAGGTCCAGCGGGGCCGGGACGGAGTAGACCTCGGACTCCTCCACGCCCAGCTCGCGGATCAGCAACGCCCGGATGTTGGGGTTGATGTCGTTGGTGACTTCGAGCCGCACCGGCGGCCCGAAGCGGCGGCGCAGCAGTTCCTTTTCCAGCGCCTGCAGGAGGTTCTCGGCGTCGTCCTCTTCGACCTCGACGTCCTCGTTGCGGGTGACCCGGAAGGTGTGGTGTTCGAGCACCTCCATGCCGGCGAAGAGCTGGTCCAGGTGGACTGCGATGACTTCCTCGAGCGCGATGAACCGCGCCACCCTGCCGGGCACGGAGCCGGCGCGCGGGCCGTCGATGGAGATCAAGCGCGGCAGCTGGTCCGGGACCTTGAGGCGGGCGAAGAGCTCCTTGTCGCTGACCGGGTTGCGGACCACGACGGCGAGGTTCAGTGAGAGGCCGGAGATGTACGGGAACGGGTGGGCGGGATCGACGGCCAGCGGCGTCAGGATCGGGAACACCTTCTCGGCGAACATGGCGCTGAGCTGGTCCTTGGCCTGGTCGTCGAGCTCTTCCCAGCGCATCAGGTGGATGTGCTCGTAGGCCAGCGCCGGGCGGATCTGTTCCGCGTAGACGCGGGCATGGCGCTGCTGGAGCCGGTGGGCCTCCTCGCCGATCTGCTCCAGGACCTGCATGGGGCTCAGACCGGCGGGGGAGGGGACCGCGAGGCCGGTCGCGATGCGGCGCTTCAACCCGGCGACCCGGACCATGAAGAACTCGTCCAGGTTCGAGGCGAAGATGGAGAGGAAGCTGACGCGTTCCAGCAGGTAAAGCTCGGGATCTTCGGCCAGCTCCAGGACGCGCGCGTTGAAGGCCAGCCAGCTCAGCTCCCGGTCCAGGAAACGGTCAGGGCTGATGTCGCCCTCCGGTTCCAGGTTGGGAGCGAACTCTGGGATATCGATCCGGTCCTGGGTGGCCCGCGAGGCGGGCACCTCCGAGGAGCCGAACTGTGCCCGCGCCGGACGCGCAGCCTTGCCGTTCAGAGCGGCTTCGGACGTTGCCGTCCCGGCAGATTCCCGTTGCATGGTCTCTCCTAATGCTGACGCGATTTAGCTTCAACCTTACAAGCAATCGGGGCCCGACGAGCCCGGATTTCGGCCGCTCCCGGGCACCCGGCGGCGGGGCCGGCTACTGTCCCCGCACCGGCGCGTACATGACGTCCACGTCCCAGCGCGAAAAGCCGAGCCGCCGATAGAGCGCGACGGCGGGAATGTTATCGGCGTCGACGTACAGCATCACGGCGTGCAGGCCTTGCTGCTGCAGGTACCTGATGCCGGCGACGGTCAGGGCCTTGCCCAGGCCGGTGCCCTGCGCCTCGGGGGCGACGCCGACGACGTACACCTCGCCGATCGCCGGGTGCCCGCCGTGCTGCGGGTGGACCTTGGTCCAGTGGAAGCCGAGGATCCGGCCGCCGGCATCGACCGCGAGCAGGAACCCGGCCGGGTCGAACCACGGCTCGGCCATCCGTGCGTCGAGGTCGGCCCGGCTCATGTTGCCTTGTTCCGGGTGGTGGGCAAACGCGGCCCGGTTGACCGCCAGCCAGGCGTCCTCGTCGGCGCCGGGCGCGAAGCTGCGCAGCGAGATACCCTCCGGCACCGCAACGTCGGGCAATTCCGAGGCCGCCGTGGCGAGCCGCATCTTCCACAGTTCGCGGACCGGGGCGTAGCCGTAGCGGGCCGCCAGGTCCGCGGCGGCCTCGTGGTTGCCGTGTGACCACGCCTTGAGGCCCGCGAAGCCGCGCACCCGCTGCAGCTCCCCGACCAGCCGGTCAGCGACCCCCTGATTGCGGTAGCTCGGGTGGACTGCCACCTCCAACACCCCGGTGCCGTCCGATTCCTCGACGACGACGGCGAAACCCGCCAGGTCGTTGCCCCGGGCCGCGGCAGGGCCGCCGCCGGGACGGACGGCGGCGGCACCGTATCCGGCGTCCTGCCGGGCGTCGTCGCCGGAATAGTCGGGGGAGTAGAGGGCCAGGGCCAGCACGGTGTGCGGCCCGCCGCCCGCGGCGCGCAGCGTCACGAGGGTCTGCTCCGAGAGCGGCGGATTGCCGTCGGACTCCTCAGCGGCGGCGACGAGGGCCCTGACGTCCCGCATCAGCTGTTCGTCGACAGTTCCCTGCAGGGTGAGTACGGGCCAATTCTCCGGGTGCGCGGGACTCATGGTGCAAGGCTATACGTCCGCGGCCCGTCGGCGCGCGGAGCTCCGGTGGATTTGATGCCGCCGGCCCTGGGACGTATAGTCGTTAAGTCATCCGGCTTGCCGGCTGTGAGGGGGATCCACCACTGGGGTGGCCTCGATACGTTCGACCCGTATGTCCYCCACTGCAACGCCAAGGGCAATTGGCGAAAAGCAAAGCCCCGGACTCTGAGAGTCCGGGGCTTTGCTGTGTCCGTTGGGTGCCGTCCGAAGGAAGCGGCTCAGGCTTCGGTGAGTTCCTCGTCCGGTTGCCGGACCAGCGTCAGGCGGTAGCCGACGTTCCGCACCGTGCTGATCAGGTTCTCGTGGTCGGCACCGAGCTTGGCCCGCAGCCTCCGGACATGGACGTCCACGGTCCGGGTGCCGCCGTAGTAGTCGTAGCCCCAGACCTCGGTGAGGAGCTGCTGGCGCGTGAAGACCCGGCCGGGGTGCTGGGCCAGATACTTGAGCAGCTCGAATTCTTTGAAGGTCAGGTTGAGCACGGCCCCGTTGACCCGGGCCGTGTAACTGGCTTCGTCGATGACGACGCCGGCAGCCCTGATCTCCGTGGGCGCGTCGTCGTGGTCCGGCAGGGCGCGTGCGACACCGAGGCGGATCCGGGCTTCGACTTCGGCGGGGCCAGCGGATTCGAGCAAGATGTCGTCCACGGCCCAGGCCGAGGAGACGGCCGCCATGCCGCCTTCGGTCAGGATCAGCATCAGGGGCGCGCTCAGTCCGGTCGCCTTGAGCAGCTGGGTGAGGGAGCGGGCGCCAACGAGGTCCTTGCGGGCRTCGAGCAGGACGATGTCGCAGGGATCGGTGTCAAGCAGGGCTGTGGGCTCGGCGGGGAGAATGTGGACGCGGTGGTTCAGCAATTCCAGCGCAGGCAGGACGTCCACCGATGACCCGGTGCTGTTCGTCAAAAGCAGGATGTGCGACATGGTTCCTCCAAGGGGTGTCCGCGCATCGTTGGGCGTCTGAGCCGGGCTCCTAGCGGAAGGTGCCGGGCGTCCGGACGGTGTCCGGACGGCGCCTGCCGGAGGAAGCGTAGCTGAGCCTTGAGTATACCTAAACGCCATTTCCCGGACACTGTTTCGCCGTTCCAACTTGGTTCTTTTGCGACACAAAACTTTCAGATAGGGCAGGATTGACCCGTCGGGGCCTGCCGTCCCGGCGGAGTCGAGCAGGCCGAGGTGGGTCCGCAGTGAGCGAAGGTGCCGGTTGATCGTGGCTATGTTGAGCGTGGGGGACACACTGTGAAGTCATGGAGCGTGGGTGCGGTCGGGCTGGCCGGACTCGCCGCGATCGTTGCCGGGACCTATTCCGCTCCGGAGGTCCTGCTGGCT
>NZ_JBFRFD010000020.1:0-15654 GCF_052114645.1 Arthrobacter sp. 2YAF22_2 | reverse complement strand
GTCCCGACCTCCCCCCGCACCGCGGGACATGCCCCACGCCGGGGCCAGCGAACGGACATAGTGGCACGGTGCCCATGCCTGGGCCCGAGAAATGAGCATGTCCCCTCGACACCGCCGGGAGAATGAGCATGCCCCTCGAAACCACTTCGGGGAATGAGCATGCCCCCTCGAAGCCGCTTCGGGGAATGAGCATGTCCCTTCGACTCGCCGCCGGACCCGGGCTACCCGACGGAGCCCGACTCCAACGCCGCGCGGAGCTGCCGTACCGCCGTCGTGCCCCCGGCCAGGAACCATTCGAGGCCGTTGACGCGGACGACGTCGGCGGCCCCGCCCGCGGCGAGCACGATCGCCTGGCCGGGCAGCCAGTCCCACTCCGGGGAACTGTGCTGGAACCAGCAGTCCAGCTCGCCGTCGGCCACTCGGCCGAGGTCGCATGACCCCGAGCCGAACATCCGCAGGGCGGCCGCCGAGGTCGCCGCGGCGTGCCAGGGCATGGCGCACATCGGGTCGGCAAGCCACGTCGGATGGATATAGGTCGCGGCGCCCAGTTCTGCCAGCGGCGTCTCCGCCCGGCCCAGGCCGCCGGCTTCGCGGGACCTGAAGCTGGTCAGCGGCTCACCGTTGAGGGTGGCCGTCCGTGTGGTGCCGCCGAGCCAGAGCTTGTCCGCCTCTGGCTGGAAGATGGCGCCGAGCAGGGCCCCGGACGACTCCTTGAGGGCGATCGCGGAGCACCAGTAGCTGGAGCCGTGCAGGAAGTTATAGGTGCCGTCCACCGGGTCGATGACCCAGGTCCGGCCGCTGCTGCCTTGCTCGGAGGCGCCTTCTTCGCCGAGGATGCCGTCGTCGGGCCGGCAGCGCTGGAGCTGCTCGAGCACATACGCCTCGGCGGCGTGGTCCGCCGCGGTCACGACATCGGAGACGGACGTTTTCTGGTGGCCCTCCAGTCCGGCCTGCCGCATCAGCAGCGCCAGATTGCCGGCCTCCCGCACCAGGGCCTCTGCGAGCTGGTAGTCGTCCAGGTCGGGGCTGAGTTCCGCGGTGCTGTGCCGGCCGAGCCGGTGCCTGCCAAGTTCGTTGCTGCTTAGTTCGCTCACCCGTTCAGCCTATCGGGACCCGTCAGGCGCTGAACAGGCGCGCCACCGCAGGCGCTGCCCCACCCGCGACCGGCCGGTCCGGGTCCCGGCGAGGGGCAATAATAGAGCCATGGCCAAGACACCCGCGCAGCGGATCAAGAAGCATGGCGCCAACGCCGCCGTTCCCCAGCACCACCTGCCAGCGGTGATCAATCCCAGCACCACCCGGACCCCGCAGAAGGCCCAGAGCAACAGCAACCTCATCCTGATCGCAGGCGTTGCGGCAAGCCTGTTCCYGTTCTGGTACCTCCACTTGCTCACGCTGAATCAGCTCACGCAGCTCAGCGGTGGACTCCCGATGCCCGACTCCTTGGTCGGCGGCTTCGACCAGGGCTTCATTGACCGGTTGCGCTCGGCCATGGACGGCGACGCCCGCGGACAGTTGAACTACGTCCACAAGACCGCCGGTACGCTCTTCCCGCTGATCTTCGGCTTCACCTGGCTGCTGCTGATCGGCACGAATGTAGCCCGGAAGTCGCTCCGCTGGGCGCTCTGGGCGGTCCCCCTGCTGTTCGCGGGCGTGCGGCTGTGGGCGAACCCGGTCATCGACTCAATGTTGTCCGCGACCACGCTCGACGGCGGCCAGATCACCTTGGCATCCGGGCTCACCGTGGCTGGCTGGGTCCTTCTGATCCTGAGCCTCGTGGTGGGCGGCGCGGCGGTCTTCCTGGGCCGGAAGACTAACTCTGCGCGGGCCGAGGCCTCGGGCGGCGCCACGACTTAGCGGCGCGGGGTTCTTGGGGCGTGTTCCGGTCCTGGGTTGAGGTCCATCCTCCCCTTCGGAGGGGACATGCTCAGTCTTAACGCCGGCCAGTGAGCATATGGGCACTATGTCCTCGGGCCAGCGCCAGCGGAGGGCATGCTCCCCCGGGCCAACGGCGCCCGCGTGTCGGCGCCCACGGGACATGCCCAGTCTTAGGAGTGGACACGGAGCATTTGGCCCCCATGCCCAGTCCTCGGCTTCAGCGAAGGGCATGCTCAACGGGAATTCATCGCAATTTTGAGATGTCTCCCGTGAGCAGTCCTGCCGTCGCTTGGGCCACTGGACATGCTCCCCGGGCTCAACCCTGAGTTCCTGACGAAGAACAGGCAGGAAGGTCAGCTGCGGCCGAAACCCAACAGTCGACGCAGCCGAGACGTGAACGAAGCTGTCCCCTGTTCTGACTGAAGGAGTTCACGGGCCTGCTGCGCGCGATGCGGGGCCCCGGCACTTTCAAAGTGAACGACCGATTCCCGCAGAGATTTACGGGCCGCCACAGTGTCGCCTGTTGCGAGGTATGCCCGCGCCAGAAGAAACCATGCGTCCCCCAGTACCTGTGAGCCCGCTGTCGCGTTGCAAATCTCCTCAAGAATCGCCACTGCGGACTCCGCATCGCCTGCGAGGTAACTCCAATGAGCCCGGTTGCGCCTGAGAAGCAGCAAATCGATCTCGCTGCCACCGATGACGTCGGTCGCCAATTCGGCGCGTTCGATGCAGCGAAGGGTGTCGGCGTCCGCGACCTCAGCCGCTAGTCGCATGGCCGCAGATGCCTTGTTGAATTTGGCCCATACGTTGAGGTCCCGGGCTGGCGAAAAGGTCGTCGCAGCAAGTTCGTGGTACGCCAATCCCTCATCAATCTTGTCGCACAGAAACGCTACGTTGCCGATGACCCAATAGGCCTTCCCCGCCAACTGCTCATCCAATTCGTCTGAGATGACGCTGGCGAGTCCCCTGCTCTCCGACCAGGCCTCACTGAGCTTCCCCGAATCCGCTAAGGCGGCGATAAGTGCCTGTCTCGCTTTTACATTGAGTTCAACATCAGATTCATTGCTTGTCAGCTCGGTGGCGGCCTTGGCCTCGGCGGCCGCCGACTCGAGTTGACCTGAGCCTTGATGTGCCTTTGCCATCAGAATGTGGACTTGAGCTCGCAGTTGCGGCGAGATTGAGGCATCGTGGATGAGCGTGCTTGCGGCGTCGGCGCAGCGTTCAAAGTCGGCATCGGATAGGTAACTCTCGGCACGGAAGTAAGTCATCGCCCACCATGACTGGATGTCTCCTTCATCTAGGGCGATTTCAGCGGCCTCACTCGCGCTCTTAGCGGCTTCAGAGAAGTCATGATTGGCCCGATAATCCCGCGCCCGGAGCTCGGCCGCGGCATAGGCCGAAGAGACTGATTGATGTCGCATGGGTTAAGTATCCGCTTCCGCGGGCACTAACGCGGACAGCACACGCATTCCCTAGCCCTGAACCCGGAAAATCGCTGTCCACGTAACACAGACGCAGTGTTACCCGTTGAAATCGTTACATTGCGGCGTGTTGAAACCACCTATACTGAGGTAGCAACATCACATGAGTCACATCAGCCTCTCGAATAACAGGAGCCCCATATGAAGAAGACCTTCGCTACACTGCTCGTCGCCGGCGCCTTGGCTGCAGCGGGCTTTTCTGCCGCATCTGCAGTGTCCGCAAGTGGTAGCACGTCGGGCCAGGGTTCTGTTGAGGCCGTGTACTACTGGCCCGACTCCATCTCGAAGAACTAACGGAGTCAGCTACCGCAAAGGGCGGGAGTCCGGACCAAGGTCTGGACTCCCGCCCTTTGTCATGTCTGCGACGAGCCGCCCAACAGCCGCCCAACAGACGGCCGCCGTCGTTCCCGGCCGCCGTCGTTCCCGGCCCTGCCCAAACCCAACCAACCGCCTACTGCGAAACTGACCGGCCCAGGCTGATCAGGGCAGCAACAGCCTCAGGAGGCGTCGGTCGGCCGAAGAAGTAGCCTTGGCCGCTGGCGCATCCCAGCCGGACCAGTTCCTCGGCCTGCTCGGCCGTCTCGATTCCTTCGGCCACCGCTTTCAGCCCGCAGGCGTGGATCAGGTGCAGCACGGCCTCGACAAAGCGGCCCTGATCTTCGTCTGTCCCCAGTCCGTCGATCAGGCTTCGGTCGATCTTGACCACGTTGACGGGGAGACGGCGCAGGTAGCTGATGGAGGAATAGCCCGTGCCGAAGTCGTCGATTTCAAGCTGCACGCCGAGCTGCCGCAATCCGCTCAGGGAGTACTTGTCCACGTCCCCGCCGGTGACAGCCATGGACTCGGTCAGCTCGATGACGAGGTTCTTGGCATCCACACCCGTCTCGCGGAGGATGTCCTGGACGTGCTCGATGAGCTCGAGGTTTTGCAGCTCGGTGGTGGAGATATTGACCCGGACGGAGAACTCAGGGTCAAACGTCAAGCGGTCCTGCCAGTCGCGGAGTTGGCGGACCGCGTTGCGCAGGACCCAGTGTCCCAGCTCCACGATCATCCCGGTCTCTTCCGCCAACGGAATGAACTGGTCGGGCATCAGCAGGCCGCGCTCGGGGTGGTTCCAGCGGACCAGCGCCTCGACGCCCTCGATCTTTCCGGTGGCGAGCTCCACCACGGGCTGATAATGCAGGGTCAGCTGGTCCTCGCGGATCGCCTGGCGCATCTCTGTGACCATGAGGCTTTGCAGCCGGCGGGCGTACAGCAATGCCGGTTCGAAGACCTTGATCCCGCTGTGTGGCTGGGCCTTGGCGGCGTACATGGCCGTGTCGGCTTCCATCACTAGATCGTCGGCGGACTGTCCGGGTTCGGCCACCCGCACACCGATGCTGGTGCCGCAGGTGATCCGGAGGTCGCCGATTTCCAGGCTCTCGCTGAGTGCCTTGAGGATCCGGTTGGCCACCCGACGGGCCCGGACAAGGTTGGACTTTGGCAGCATGACGGCGAATTCGTCGCCGCCCAGCCGGGCCACGGTGTCGGTGACCCGGACCGCGTCCTGGAGCCGGCGGGCAATCACGCGCAGGACGTCATCCCCCGCGCTGTGGCCGAGCGTGTCATTGATGCCCTTGAAGGAGTCAAGGTCGAGGACCAGCAGGGCCGGCGGCAGCTCGCCGCGTGTCGTCTCAGCGAGCGCGTGGCTGAGTACCGAGTTCAGCGCCGTCCGGTTGGCCAGCTGGGTCAAGGGATCGGTCAGCGCCATCCGTTCCAGCTCCACCTGGGCCTGGCGCAACATTGCCGTCCGGCTCTCGACCCGTTCCTCGAGCTCCTGGTAAATGGTCTGCAGGTCATCCGCCATCAGATTGATGCCCGCAATGACGGCCGCGACGTCGTCGCGCGCGCCGGAGTGCGGAATCCTGGTACTCAGATCACCGCTGGCGATCCGGACAATGCCCTCAACGAGGGTATGGAGCCGAGGGTCGGGGACATCACTTTTCACTCGTGTACGGCCTTAACCACTCGAGGGCTTCTGTCCGCGAGCGGAAGAACTCTGCCGGGATCGTGTCGGACTTTGAACGGAGCAGGTAATGGGCGATCACGCGGTCCACGGGGGTCTCCCCCACAATGGCGACCGCCGACGCCGCGATGGAACCGGCATAGACCTGACGGGCTTCCACGCTGACACCCACCGCGCCCGAGATCACCAGCAACACCGGCAGCCGCCTGCCGTCGGCCAACGCACGGACGGCCGCGCCGGCCACCCGCGCTTCGGGGCCCTCGATCTCCTGGTTCGGCGGCAACGCGACTTCGATAATGCCGCACGCCAACTGCCGGACGCCGATGACGGGTTCGGCAGGTGCTTCGGGGTCCGCAGGCGCCTCCGGGTCCGCCAGACCCAACCCGGCCAGGCTCCGCGCCGCCAGGGTTCCGGACGACGGCGCCGCGTCCGCTGGCGCCTCAACGGCCGATTGCGCTTCCAGCGGGGTTTCCTCATCCGGCGCGACCGGAGCTTCAACCGTCACCGGATCACTGCCCGACGGACAACACTGCGGCGCGCTGTGACGCCTTTGTGGCCGCCGAAGGCAGCCGCTGCAACGCTCGGCACAACTAGCAGATCAGGCATCTGTCCCCAAAGACTAAAAGTCGGCAATTCGGCGTGCTCCGGAGCCAACTCCGGCACGAGGCACCGGAGCGCGTTCCGGCGAATGCCCTCATAATAGTCGAAGCGGACGCTCAGATGAGACATCGGACACCCCCAAGACACGGATTGGTCGCGAGTAAAAGTGCCCGATACCGCCGCACGTTGGCACCATTCGTCCGCCAAGGCGTCAGCCGGCGCTCACCTTCCGCGCTGCCAGCTCCCGGCGGACCCGCTGCGCGAGAACCAGGCCCAGGGCTGCCATGCCGATCGTGATGGGGTATCCCATCAGGCGTTCCAGCGTGCCTGGTTCGGGCACCCGCATCCCCGTTCCTCCGCCGGTAATGAGCGCGGCCAGCGAAACGGCGCCGCAGGCAAGGATGAACCAGCCCAACGGCGTCTGGCGTCGCCACAGCCAGCCGGTCAGCACGAGGGCCAGGCCGCCGCCGGCAAAGTACATAAGGGCGCCCGCCAGATGCCAGCGGGAACCGGTATCTTCGGGGACCAGCCCCACCACCACCGTCCCGGCCCCCGCAACCAGGCTCAGCGAGCGGGCAACAAGGCCGGCGGCCGACGGCGAGCGCTGCCCCGGAGCCACTACGAGCCGCGCCCCCGCGCGACCCGCGATGCCGATCACGGCGGAGCTGAGCAGCAGCGCGCCCACCATCATGCCGATGCCCTGGACCACGAACGAAGCATCCATCAACAGATGCGCCGGCGAGCAAACATCGCGGCCGGAAAACCCGCCGCAACCCAGCGCGCCCAGGTCGCTGATGTAGCCGGTGCGGCGGCTGTACGGCTCCTTGCCTGCCCACGCGCCGATCACCGCCGCCTCCGCAACGAAGTACTGCAGGACGCTCAATTTGGCGAGCGCTCCGAGGTAGAACCTGGTGGAGGCCACATCGGGGACGTAGATGAGCTCCCGGGGCGCCGTGGTGGAAGATGCCGTCATGCCAAGAGCGTAGTACGCGCCCTCACCTTGTATGCTGGTATCCGTGTCCGGACGGGCCGGCCGACGGCCACCCACCCGCACACCCGCCCTCGTAGCTCAGTGGATAGAGCACGGCTCTCCTAAAGCCGGTGTCGTTGGTTCGATTCCAATCGAGGGCACTTGGACTCCCCGATGCCGGGCGCCGGCCAAGACTCCGACCTGCGCTTTCCGCTGCGCTCCGACCAGCACTTTGAGCTGCGGGCCTACCTGCTGGGCGACTGGAAGGTGGCCCGCACCATGCTGGACCGGGCCGCCGGCCTCCACGGAACGTTCGCCGGCGTCGTCCGCTTTACGGACATCGACGGCGGCCGTCTCCGCTTCCGCGAGGAGGGCATCGTGCGCTGGAACACGGCCGGCACTGTTCCCTTCACCGGGCCGGCCAGCCGGGAGTATCTGCTCCGGCCCGCGGCCACGCCGGACATCATGGATATGTACTTCCCCGACGGGCGCCCGTTCCACCGCATCGGCTTCGGTGCCCACGACCACCAGGACAGCCACTGGTGCGATCCCGACACCTACCGGGTCCGCTACACCGGCGTCGGTCCGGACGAGTTCCACTACCGCTGGGATGTCTCCGGCCCAGCCAAGGATCTGCTGCTCGAATCCGTACTGCACCGGGCTGCGTCACCGGCAGCCGTCGGGACGCCGGAGCCGACGCCGAAGCGGGAGCCGGAGCCGGAGCGGGAGCCGGAGCCGGAGCTGTGAATCCCCGGATCGTGGTCTCCGCCGTTTGCGTCTTTGACGCCGCGGGACGCCTGCTGACCGTCCGCAAGCGCGGCACGGACAAATTCATGCACCCCGGCGGCAAGCCCGAGGCCGGGGAAACCGCGGCCCAGGCGGCGTCCCGCGAACTGGCGGAGGAGGTCGGAATCATCGTGCCGCCCGAGGACCTAGAGCCGTTCGGCAGTTGGCTGGCCGAGGCCGCCAACGAGGCCGCCACTCAGATCGAAGCCACGGTCTTCATTGCGCCCGGGACCTGGACCGCGCATGCCTCGGCCGAGATCGCCGAGATCCGCTGGCTGGACCTCGGCGCTGGACTCCCGGACGACCTGGCGCCGCTGCTCACGGACCATGTGCTGCCGCTCCTCGGGGTCCCGCCGGCCCGGAACGGCTAGGACTCCGGAACCGCGTCGGCCGCCACCGCGGTGGCCTCGGCGAACTGCGTGCGGTACAGCTCCGCGTAACGGCCTTCGGCGGCGAGCAGTTCGTTGTGCGTGCCGCGCTCCACTATCGAGCCSCCCTCGACCACCAGGATGGCGTCGGCGGCGCGGATCGTGGAGAGCCGGTGCGCGATCACGACGGCGGTGCGGCCTTCGAGCGCCACGCCGAGCGCTTCCTGCACGGCGGCTTCGTTGGTGGAGTCCAGGGCGGCTGTGGCTTCGTCCAGGATCACGACACGCGGCTGGGCGATCAGCAGGCGGGCGATGGTGAGCCGCTGGCGCTCACCGCCGGAGAGCCGGTAGCCGCGCTCCCCCACCACGGTGTCCAGGCCGTCCGGCAGGGAGCGGATCATGTCCTCGAGCCGGGCCTGCCGCAGCACGTCCCACATCAACTCATCACTGGCGTCCGGGCGGGCCAGGCGCAGGTTGGAGGCGATGCTCTCGTGGAACAGGTGGCCGTCCTGGGTGACCATGCCCAGGGTGGCGCGCATCGAGTCGAAGGTGAGGTCGCGGACGTCGACGCCGCTGCCGGGCTCCCTACCGCCGAAGCGGACGGCGCCGGAATCGACGTCGTACAGCCGGGAGAGCAGCTGGGCGATGGTGGACTTGCCGGCGCCCGAAGAGCCCACCAGAGCCACGGTCTGCCCCGGYTCCACCCGGAAGCTGATGCCGTGCAGCACCTCYTCGCCGCCGCGGGTGTCCAGCGTGGAGACGTCCTCGAGCGAGGCCAGCGAGACCTTGTCCGCCGCGGGGTAGGAAAAACGGACGTCGTCGAACTCCACGGAGAGCGGACCGCGGGGCGACTCGACCGCATCCGGTTTCTGCTGGATCAGGGGCTTGAGGTCGAGGATTTCGAAGACGCGCTCGAAGCTGACCAGGGCGCTCATGATCTCCACCCGGGCGCTGGAGAGTGCGGTCAGCGGAGCGTAGAGGCGGGTGAGCAACAGCGCGAGCACCACGACGTCGCCCGCTGCGAGCTGGCCGCCCAGGGCCAGCCAGCCGCCCAGTCCGTAGACCAAGGCCAGCGCCAGGGCGGAAACCAGGGTCAGCGCGGTGACGAAGGTGAACTGCAGCATGGCGGTGCGGACGCCGATGTCCCGGACCCGGCCGGCCCGGAGCGCGAACTCATGGGACTCCTCGTCCGGCCGGCCGAAGAGCTTGACCAGGGTGGCTCCGGGCGCGGAGAAGCGTTCCGTCATTTGGGTGCCCATGGCGGCGTTGTGTTCCGCGGCCTCGCGGCGCAACTCTGCCAGCTTGGAGCCCATCCGGCGGGCCGGGATGAGGAAAATCGGCAGCAGGACGATGGCCAGCACGGTCACGAGCCAGGACTTGTTGAGCATCACCGCGAGGGTCAGGACCAGCGCCACCACGTTGCTCACTACGCCGGAGAGTGTGCCGGCGAAGGCCGACTGCGCACCGATCACGTCATTGTTGAGCCGGCTGACCAGGGCGCCGGTGCGGGTGCGGGTGAAGAACGCGATCGGCATCTTCTGCACGTGGTCGAACACTTTGGTGCGCAGGTCCACGATCACGCCCTCGCCGATGATGGAGGACAGCCAGCGCGTCACCAGCCCGATTCCCGCTTCGGCCACGGCCACGATCGCGATCAGCACGGCGAGCCAGATTACCGTCCCGGAGTCTGCGTGGGCGATGATCGCGTCCACCACCTGGCCGGCGAGCACCGGCGTCGCGACCGCGAGGACCGCCATCACGATGGACAGCAGCACGAAGGCAATCAGCCGGTTCCGATGCGGCCGGGCGAAGCCGAAAACGCGTTTGACCAGCGCCTTGGAGAACGGCTTGGAGCCGTCCGAGGCACGGGTGATGTTGTAGAGGGAGCTCCAGGCGACCCGGTCCATGCTCATTTGTTGGTGCTCATCTTTGGTTCAGGCCTTTCGCGGCGCTGGCGCCGAGGAGTTGGGTGACGACGCCGTCGAGGACGTTCCAGCGCACGTCCAGGCGCACGTTTTCCAGCAGCCTGCGGTCGTGGGTGACCAGCAGCAGGGCGCCGTCGTAGCTGTCCAGGGCTTCCTCGAGCTGTTCGATCGCGGGAAGATCCAGGTGGTTGGTGGGCTCGTCGAGGACCAGCAGGTTCACACCGCGGGCCTGCAGCAACGCCAGCGCCGCCCGGGTCCGTTCGCCCGGCGAGAGCGAATCAACGGTCCGGGTCGTGTGGTCCGCTTTGAGGCCGAACTTGGCCAGCAGGGTGCGGACCTCGGCCGGGGACAGTTCGGTGAGTATTGCCTCGACGGCGTCGGCGAGTTTAAGGTGGCCGGCCAGCAGTCCGCGGGCCTGGTCGATTTCTCCGACCGCAACCGAGGCGCCCATCGAGGCGCTGCCGGCATCGGGCTGCTGCACCCCCAAAAGCAGGCGCAACAGGGTGGACTTGCCCGCGCCGTTCGGCCCGGTGATCCCGATCCGTTCCCCGGCATTGAGCTGCAGGTTCACCGGCCCCAGAGTGAAGTCCCCCTGGTGGACGACGGCGTCGCGCAAAGTCGCGACGACGGCGCTGGATCGCGGCGCCGATCCGATGCTGAACTGCAGCTGCCATTCCTTCCGCGGTTCCTCGACTTCCTCGAGGCGGGCGATCCGGGATTCCATCTGGCGGACCTTCTGGCCCTGTTTTTCGGAGGACTCGGTGTTCGCGGCGCGGCGTATCTTGTCATTATCCGGGCTCTTCTTCATGGCGTTGCGCACGCCTTGGGAGCTCCATTCGCGTTGCGTGCGGGCCCTGGAGACGAGATCCGCCTTGGTGGCGGCAAACTCTTCGAAACGTTCCCGGGCGTGCCGGCGTGCCACGGCGCGTTCCTCCAGATAGGCCTCATAGCCGCCGTCGTAGACCGCAACGGCGTTCTGCGCGAGGTCCAGTTCCACGATCGTAGTCACGCAGCGGGCCAGGAATTCCCGATCATGGGAGACCAGCACCACTCCGCCGCGCAGACCCCTGACGAAGGACTCCAGTTTGGCCAGGCCGTCGAGGTCGAGGTCGTTGGTGGGTTCATCGAGGAGCACGATGTCGRAGCGGCTCAGCAGCAAGGCCGCGAGCGCCACCCGAGCGGCCTGTCCCCCGGAAAGTCCGGTCATCGCGGCGTCGGGTCCCACCTCCAGTCCCAGGTCCGCCAGCACCGGCGGGATCCGCTCCTCCAGGTCAGCGGCGCCGGAAGCCATCCAGCGGTCGAACGCCAGCGAATATGCGTCTTCGGAGCCCGGGGCCCCGATCCCCAGTGCCTCTGCCGTGGACTCCATCGCGGCCGACGCCTCGCCGCAGCCGGTGCGCCGCGAGATGTAACCTTCGACGGTCTCGCCCTCGATCCGTTCGTGCTCCTGCGGCAGCCAGCCGACGAAGGCGTCTGCGGGGGCAAGGCTGACGGTGCCCTCCTGCGGCTGGTCCACGCCGGCGAGCAGCCGCAGCAACGTGGATTTGCCGGCGCCGTTGGCCCCCACGACGCCGACGACATCGCCGGGCGCGACGGTGAGAGAGAGTTTGGAAAAGAGGGTGCGGTGGTCGTGGCCGCCGGAAAGGTCCTTGGCAACAAGGGTTGCAGTCATTAGTCCATTCTCTCACCGTGGGCCCGCCCCCGGCGCCTGCAGGGCGCCCGGCCAATCTCTGAAAACGCGCCGCAGATCCGCCGACAAGGCGCCTGCTGGTGGCCGGGCATAGAAGAACCCGCTGGTCCGGACTTGGGGGGTGTACGGACCAGCGGGTTCGAGCGTTTAGCATAGTTGAATCTACTCCGCCAGTAAAATCGCAGCGCACCCGTACCTCGGGAACGAGCCCTGCGGACAACTGGCAGGCCCCCGAACCAAAGGCACTCCATCAAATGATTCCTGCCCTGCAATGGTCCACCTTGCTGATTTGCGCACTGGTTGCCCTGCTCCGGCTGCCCGCCGCCCTGCGAGGCGAGAACCGCTCGCTGTTCGGCATTTTCGTGCTCGCCGCCTTCGCGATGCTGCTCAGCATTGAGCCCAGCTACACGAGCATTGATGCCTGGCTTGGCTCCAGCAACTATGCAAATCTCGTGCTGCGCTTCGTGATCTACGGGACCGTCTTGCTGGCCGGTTACAAAATCGCACGCGGGTTCGGAGCCGCGGCCAGCGTCCGGCTTCTGCTGGGACCGGTGGGCCTTACTGCGCTGGCTGTGATTGCGGCCGCGACGGTGGTTCCGTTCCTGATGGCCAACACGGTCGGCACAGCGGTGGGCCTGGCCGGTCTTCCTGACCAGAGCGAAAGCAATAAGGAGCTCATCCGGTACTACACCGCGTCGGGGCGGCTCTATCCGGCATTCGTGGCCGCCTGCCTTCTGCCTCCCACGGTCAGGGCCGTGCGATCCACGCTCCCCTGGCTGGTCCGCGTTGGTGCCGCCGCCCTTTCTCTGGGAGCGGCGGCCATGATCGTGCTGGCGTTCGGTGAGTTGCTGCCCCCGCCGCTGATCTTCCTTCAGTACTACATCAGTTCGGCTGCCGTGCTGGGCCTCGTGGGGGGACTCGCCTTGATCTGGTTGGGCAAGGTGGTGGCGCATCGTGCTTCCGATAGGCACAACGATTCCCCCGATCGTCACCGCGCCGCCGGTCACCAAATCGTTCGCAGCGACGAATTATGATGGTGTGAAGGTGGGGGCGCCGGGCTTCTCCGGCCAGGAGTCCGTAGCAGACAAGCCCACCGAGGCCCACGCTTGACCGACCCTGCAGAAAGTCATTGATGCCACTCCCCGCCAAAGCGTTCCAACACTGGCTTCACAGTGCTGCGCCGGCGATGAGCACCGCCGATATTTGCAGGATCTCCGGCGTCAAGCGCACCACCCTGGCCCAGCAGCTGGTGCGCGGCAAGGTCGCCGAGAGCACACTCGTGAGCATCAGCCGGGCCCTCGGGTTGAACCCACTCGACGGACTCGCCGGCTTTGAAAGCTACGCCGGCCTCAAGGGACAGTCCAAGCCGCCGACGCCTGCCGAACTCGTCAGCCAAATAGCCACCACAGACCTGCTGCGCGCCGTGATTGCCCGCACCGCCCCCGGCGATGCCGCGCCCCCGGCGCTGGGCCCTGCTCCGCACGCCACATCTGTCCGTAACTGGGTGGATGCCATCGACGAYGGCGAACTCCGGCACCGCGTGTCAGCCGCGACCGGTGTGGCGCCGCAGAACTATTCGGCCCAACTGACGGCTAACCGGCTTGCCCCGGAATTGGCGGTCGCCACATCCCGCGCCGCGGGGGTAGGCCTCACCGGCGGTCTGGTCGCGACAGGTCTGATCACGGAAGCCGAAGCAGGCTGGCCGCCCGGCGCCCGGCAATCGGCGCTGGGCGCCCTCTCCGACGGGGAACTTACCGTCCTGGCCGGAGACCGGCTGCAGACACTCGGCCGGACGCTACGGCGGCAGGAACAAGAACGCGCGCAAACCGAAAAGATCTGGGAGAACCTGGGATGATCCACATCTCGCAGTCACCCTCCGCGGAACTACCCCTGGCTTCAAAAGTGCGGTCGCGTCCGTCGCCACGACGCCCACCAACCGGGCCGCTGGACGACGCCGCCGCCGCGGCCCAGGAGACCCCGGACCATGGCCGTCCTTGAATGGGGGACGCTGATTGTTTGCGGCATCGCCCTGCTGGTTCGTGTCCCGGACGCCGTGCGCGGGCGCAACCGGGTGGTCTTCGGCATCCTTTTCCTTGCCACAGTGTGCAGCCTGCTCAGCATTCCTGGTCCTTACGCGGCTATCGACCAGGCACTCGGGAATTGGAATCTGACCAACTTGGTCCTGCGGTTGATTGTCTTCGCGATGGTCTTCCTGGTGGGCCTGCGGCTGRCCTCGGGGCTTGGCGCCGCGCGTGCCCGACGGCTGCTCACGGGAGTTTCCGGACGCTGGGGACTAGCCGTCGCGGGTCTGGTCGTGACGGTGACGTTCTTGCTGATGGACACCAAGGGGTCCTCGGCCGGGCTCGAGGCTCTCTCCGACGACGGCGGCCGCAACGCCATGCTTGCCCCGTTCTACGCGGCAGCCGGGCGCAGCTATCCGGCGTTCGTCTCGGTGGCCCTGCTGCCTTCCCTGCTGGCGGCTGCGCGGGCTCGCCTGCCCCGGCTGGTGCGGGCAGGCGCCGCCTTGACCTTGGTCGGAGCCGCAGCGGCAATCGTGAGTGTCCCGGCGTCGTTCGTGCCCAACGCGTGGGATCCGTTCCGGCTGCTCGTCAACTATCTGGCGGTGCTCGGCTATGTCACGGGGCTCCTTGTCTTCTGGATTTCCGGGCAACTCGCCCGGCCGCCAGATAACACTCCCGCAACGTTCCGTAAAATCTAGGGCCTGGCGTTCACATAATCATTAGATCGTGAGAGAATCATGAATGTGTGAAAACGCCAGCCGGCGCCGTGAATGGGGATTCAGTCTTACGGAGTCGGCGGAGCGTCCAACGCCATTGGGGGGATGAGTGGTAGCGGTCCAGTCGGACCGCTCCCACTCAGCCTGTTTAACGGCCTCCAGCGGTTTCTCTCAGCGCAGGAACCTCAAGGTCAGGAGCTGGAAGGGCCGCAGCGTCAGTTCCGCCGCCCCGTCGTGAGCCCTCACTCCGGGCGCCTCCGCAGGGCGTTCCAGAAGATCCACAGTCCGCACTCCCGACGTGCCGAAGTTGGCTGAAACCACGCCGGATGAACGCTCACCGAGGGACTCGTAAACCCTCACGATCACGTCGCCCGAGCCGTCCTCGGCGAGTTTGACCGCCTCAATCACGAGCGCAGGGTTGGAGACGGAAAACAGCGGCTCCACACCGTGGGAGCCCTTGACCACTCGCGGGGCGAGGTTGGTGCGGTAGCCCTCCTCGACGGCATCGGCGATGCTGGCCCCGGGCCGCACCGTGACCGTCAGTTCATGCGGCCCGCGGTCCGTGTTCGGGTCTGGGAACTTGGGTGCCCGCAGCAGCGAGATCCGGACGGTGGTGGTGGTGCCCCCGTCGTCCTCGCGGATATTGCGCGTGACGTCGTGGCCGTAGCTGGCAGCGTTACTGACCGCGACGCCATAGCCTGGCTCAGCGACGTGGATCCAGCGGTGCGCGCAGATCTCGAACTTGGCAGCCTCCCATGAGGTGTTCAGGTGGGTCGGCCGGAACACGTGGCCGAATTGGGTTTCCGAGGCGGAGCGGTCGGCCCGGACATCGAAGGCGAAGCCCAGCTTGAGCAGCTTCTCGCGTTCCTGCCAGTCCACCGCGGTGGAGATCACCAGCGACGGCGCCCCGGCTTCCAGCCGGATCTGCTGGGTCACGGCGGAGTCGCCGGCCAGCCGTTCCACCACGACGGTTGCGGCGCCGTCCGAGCGCTCCAGGGTCACGGAGCGCGCCTCGACCAGCGCCGTGACGTTGCGGCGGTAGAACGCGTCGATGTCCCACGCATCCCACTCGTTCGGGGTGTCCCGGTGCAGTTCGAGGAGGTTGCCGAACTCCCCCGGAGCGATTGCGTCGCGGCCGCTGCCGTGGTCCCGCAGCGACACCAGCAGGCCGTCGGCGTTGATCACGGCGCGGATGACCCCGTTGTCCAGCACGT
>NZ_JBFRFD010000019.1:0-16855 GCF_052114645.1 Arthrobacter sp. 2YAF22_2 | reverse complement strand
GGACTAGCCATGGACCGCATCGAACAGCTCATGAAAGAAGCTAAACCGCGGGTCGGAGTTCCGGGCGCGGCGCCGGGAGTCGCTTCCTTCCGCTCGATCGTGGTGTCCACGGATCCTAGCGCGGTCCACTTGGCGGGCGCAACGGCGGCGGGCCGTCCAACGGCGCGACGCACGGCCCTGCGGGCTGCGGCTGCGACGTTGGTGGCCGCCGCAGCCGTGGTCGGGGCAGTGGTCGTCGGCGGCCACCTGATGCCGCGGTCGGCGCCCGGGCCAGCCCAGACCGCCGCCCCGACCCCCGCAGTCTCCGCCCCCACAACGCCGGCCTCCCCAAGCCCCTCCGCGGCCACTCCCACCACATCTCCCACCCCAACGAGTACCGCAGCTTTGACCACCGGGGGAGTTGCCTGCACCCCGGCGAACATCGACCAGCTGCGCAACGATCAGCAGCGCCCGATCCTGCCCATTCCGCCGGCGGAGCAGCCTTACTACACCGTGCTCGGCTGCGCCGATGGCTGGCTCGCCTACTCCATTTCCGACGAGGGCGTGAAGGCCCTCCAACTCGACGGCGGGAACGCCTGGTTCAGGCTTGCCAAACTGCAAAACGGCCGGTTCCTTTGGGATATCCGGCAAGAATGGGCCGTCGTCTTCAACTGGGAGTTCCAGGCACTGAACAACCAGGGTCTTACGCCCCAGCAGGCGATGGACAAGGAGTTCGTGCAGAAGGGCATCCCGGTCGAACTGCGGCCTCAACTGGTCGGCGTCGGCCCGGCCGTAGGGTAGGCCGGGTGTTCGGCGGCAGCTGCAGACGCAGCAGCTATAGGGTTGATCACATGAAGTACACACCGGTCACCCTCTGCTTTATGTTGCGCGACGCGGGCAGCGGCACCGAAGTGTTGCTGGGCCTGAAGCGGACCGGCTTCGGCCTCGGCAAAATCGTCGGCATCGGCGGCCACGTGGAGCCGGGCGAGAGCGACGCCGAGGCCGTCGTCCGCGAGGTCTGGGAAGAGGCCGGCATCGTCGTGCTGGAGGAAGACCTGGCCCACGCCGGCGTCGTCCAGTTCGTTTTTCCGGCGAAGCCCGAATGGAATATGTCGTGCCGCCTCTTCACCACCCGCCGGTGGGCAGGCGAACCGGCGGAGAGCCCGGAGATCACCCCGGAGTGGTTCGACGCCGCGGCGCTGCCGCTGGAGCGCATGTGGCAGGACGCGGAGCACTGGCTGCCCCCCGCACTGGCAGGCCGCACGGTCGACGTCGTCGTGGTCCTCAATGAAGACAATGAGACCGTCGCTTCGGTGCGGTATTCCTCGACTCCTGGCTGAGAGCACGCCCCGCGCGACACAGGCCGCGAGTCGAACGGCGGTGCCCGCAACCCCGCGGCCCCGCCGGTAGCCTAGGGATCAGACACTCCGCCGCGGCGATCCACGCATTCCTTCGCCCGGCGGCCGAGACACGCGGACCATTGGGGGCAGGACATGGACTCGAAAAATCTCGACCTTCCGGGCGAGGACGATTACGACGACGAACCGTCGAAGCGCACCGGGGCGCGGCGGCGCTGGCCCTGGGCGGTGGGCGCCGTTGCCCTCGTCGCTGCGGCGTTCGCCGGAGGCGTAGCCGTGGCAGGAAACCTGGGAGCAGCGGACTCTGCCACCACCGCAGGCTCAACGGACTCCGTCTCGGCGCCGGCCGCGTCCCCGTCGCTCACGACGCCGTCATCACCCACCGTTGCGACGTCGGCATCGGTGCCGACCGCGCCGCCGTCGGCCGCCGCACCGACTCCTCCCGCCGCGTCCTGGCAGACCTTCACCAGCGCGGACGGAAAGGTCAGTTTCGAGCACCCGGCCGCCTGGCGGGTGGCCCCGCCGGCAGGCGCGGGGTCGGATGTGGTGGACGTTGACGTTTCGGATGAGGCGGGCATGGTGGTGGCGTCCCTCCACGCAGGGCCGTCCGGCGGGATCGGCGGTGCCTGCGAAGGACCGGTACCCTACACCGTTCTGGATTCGGTTGAAGTCGACATTCCGTACCAGCCCACGAAGGGTTCGGTCACGCCCCGGTTCGCCTTCCGCGCACTTCAGGAGGCAGACCATGTCACTGCGTCCTACGGACTGACCAGCATGGCGGCCGGGCAGAACGGCATCACGTGTATTTTCTACAACGTCGTCAACGGCCCCGCATGGTCGCCGCTCTTCTCCTTCGCCGACACCTTCCAAGTCAACGCCGGCGGCACCGAACAAGTCCCCAACCGCAAGGGCGCAAAGGCGTTCCCGTCGATGGACGCGGCCCGGGCCTACATGCAGACCCCCGAGTACCTGAACGCGAAGCGCATGCTCACGTCCGTGAAAATCACCGCGGGTTAGCTATCTCAGCGAGCCCCGACGGCTCCGATAAGCAAAGCGGGCCAGTCACCCTCAAAAGGTGACCGGCCCGCCGTCGTGCTGGGGGTGGTGCTACGGCACGTGCCGTTCTTCCACACCGTTGTATTCGCTCAGCGGGCGGATCAGCGAGTTTGCGTCCAGCTGCTCCATGATGTGCGCGGTCCAGCCGGTGATCCGGCTGGCTACGAACAAGGGAGTGAAGGTGGGGGTGTCGAAGCCCATCAGGTGGTACGTCGGACCGGCCGGGTAGTCGAGGTTCGGCTTGATCGCCTTCGCCTCATCCATTGCCGTCTCCAGGCCGTTGTAGAGCCCCAGCAGCTCCGGACGGCCGTAGTGCGCGACCATCTTGTCCAGGGCGGCCTTCATGGTGGGGACCCGGGAATCACCGTGCTTGTAGACCCGGTGTCCGAAGCCCATGACCTTCTTCTTTTGGGCCAGGGCATTTTCCATCCAGGCCTTTGCCCGGACCGCTGCCTCCTCGAGTGACTCCTCCTGCCGAATGCCGATCTCGTCGAAGGTGTGCATGACGGCCTCATTCGCGCCGCCGTGCAACGGCCCCTTCAGCGCCCCGATGGCTCCGGTGACGGCCGAGTGCAGATCCGAAAGCGTTGAGGTGATCACCCGCGCCGTGAAGGTCGAAGCGTTGAAGGAGTGCTCGGCGTACAGGATCATCGAGACGTTGAAGGCCTCGACGACTTCCTGGACCGGCTCCTCGCCGAAGGACATCCAGAGGAAGTTCGCTGAGTAGCCGAGGTCGTCGCGCGGTTCCAGCGGTTCAACGGGCCCTTCCGCGTGCCGGCGGCGCTGATCGTAGGCGACCACCGCAGGCATCGCCGCGAACAAGTCAACGGCCTTGGCCATGTTGGCCTCGCGCGAGGAATCCTCGGCGAGCGGGTGCCGGGCACCCATCACCGACGCAGCCGTCCGGCAGACATCCATCGGGTGCGAGGTGAGCGGCAGCGCGTCGATGACCTGCTTGACCACCGGGTCCAGGACGCGGCCGGCGCGTTCCTTGGCGGTGAATTCGGCCAGCTGCTCGTCTGAGGGCAGCTCGCCGTTCCACAGCAGGTAGGCCACTTCYTCGAAGCTGCATTTGGCGGCSAGTTCCTGGACGGGGTAGCCGCGGTAGAGCAGGGAATTGGTGTCCGGGTTGACCTTCGAGACGGCGGTGTAGTCCACCACGACGCCGGCGAGGCCTTTCTTGATCTCATTTTCAGCCATGCTGAAACTCCTTTGTTCCTAACGCCTGTTGACCGGCCGGGGGCCGGAAGTCCGGTGGGGGTGTCAGCTGCCGGGGATCTGGAAGTTGAACACCCCGGTGTCAAAGCGGTTGTAGGCCTCGTAGTCGACGAGGTCGTAGAGCCGTGCACGGGTCAGCATGCTCGAAACCTGTGCCTCCTGGGTGCCGTCGGATTGGATCGATTCCAGAGTACGCTCAGCGGCGCCCATGGCACTACGGAGCAGCGTCACCGGGTAGATGATCATGTTGACGCCGACGCCGGCCAGCTCGTCCACGGTGAACAGGGCACTCTTGCCGAACTCGGTCATGTTCGCCAGGATCGGCACGTCCACCGCGTCGCGGATCGCCTGGAATTCGCTGAGGTCCTTCATGGCTTCGGGGAAGATCGCGTCCGCGCCGGCCTCGACGAGGGCCTTGGCGCGCTGCTGCGCGGCTTCCAGCCCGTCGGTGGCTCGGATGTCGGTGCGGGCCATGATCAGGAAGTTCGGATCCCGTCGGGCATCAGCTGCGGCCCGGATCCGCTTCGTGGCGGTGTCCAGGTCCACGACGTTCTTGCCGTCAAGGTGGCCGCAGCGCTTCGGGTTGAACTGGTCCTCGATGTGCAGGCCGGCCAGGCCGGCGTTCTCAAGCTCCTGGACGGTGCGCGCCACGTTCATCGGTTCGCCGAAGCCGGTGTCGGCGTCCACGATCGAGGGCAGGTCCGTCATCCGGGCGATCTGTCCGGCCCGGGTAGCCACCTCGGTGAGCGTGGTCAGGCCGATGTCCGGCAGGCCGAGGTCATTGGCCAGGACGGCGCCGGAGATGTAGACGCCGGCGAAGCCCTTCTCCTCGATCAGCCGGGCCGAGAGCGGATTGAACGCCCCGGGGAACTGCGCAATGGTGCCGGACGCCAGCAGCTCCCGGAAGCGGATCCGCTTCTGCTCCGGCGTGGTCTTCGAATACAACATTAGAAGAGTCCCTTCGGTGCGGCGGCCAGGTCGATCACGCCGTCGGCTGCCTTGATGTTGAGCTGGTCGAGTTCACCGGCGGCGAGCTCGGGAAGCCGCGCGGCGGCGGCGAGGAAGCGCTCGATTTCGTCTTCGGCGACGAGGCCGGCGGCGAGGGTACGGAACTTGTTGACGTACTGCTCGCGGGCGAACGGCCTGGCGCCCAGCGGGTGCGCGTCAGCGACGGCGATCTGGTCGGTGACGACGGTGCCGTCCTTGAGCGTGATCTCGACGGAGCCGCCGAAGGCCTTCTCGGCGATGTCCAGGGAATGGTAGCGGCGGGTCCATTCCGGGTCTTCGACGGTGGTCACCTTGTGCCACAGTTCCACGGTGTCCGGGCGTCCCGCGCGCTCCGGCGCGTAGGAATCGACGTGATGCCAGGCGCCGTCCTGCAGGGCCACCGTGAAGATGTACGGGATGGAGTGGTCCAGCGTTTCCCGGCTGGCCGTGGGGCTGTACTTCTGCGGATCGTTGGCGCCGGAACCGATCACGTAGTGCGTGTGGTGGCTGGTCTTGATCAGCACGGACRCCACGTTGGCCGGGTCGGTGACCTCGGGGTGTTCGCCGTGCAGCTTGCGGGCCAGGTCAATCCACGCCTGCGCCTGGTACTCGGCGGAGTGCTCCTTGGTGTAGGTGTCCATGATGGCGCGCTTGGCTTCGCCGTCCTCGGGCAGCGGCACGGTGTAGCTGGCATCGGGGCCGTCCAGCATCCACGCGATCACACCGTCCTCGCCCTCGTAGATCGGCACCGGGGAGGTCTGGCCGCGGATGGCGCGGTCGGCGGATTCAATCGCCATCTTGCCCGCGAAGGCCGGGGCGTGGGCCTTCCAGGTGGAGATCTCGCCCTTGCGGGACTGCCGCGTCGCGGTGGTGGTGTGCAGCGCCTGGCCGATCGATTGGAAGATCGTCTCGACGTCGAGACCAAGCAGGGTGCCGATGCCGGCGGCTGCGGAGGGGCCCAGGTGGGCCACGTGGTCGATCTTGTGCTTGTGCAGGCWGATSGCCTTGACCAGGTTGACCTGGATCTCGTAGCCGGTGGCGATACCGCGGATCAGGTCCTGGCCGCTGGCGCCGACGTGCTGGGCAACGGCGAGGATCGGCGGGATGTTGTCGCCCGGGTGGGAGTACTCCGCGGCGAGGAAGGTGTCATGGTAGTCGAGTTCCCGGACCGCGACGCCGTTGGCCCACGCCGCCCATTCGACGGCGACGCGCTCGTCGATGCCGAAGACCTTCGAACCCTTGCCGCCGGTGGTGGGGCCGTGGGAAAGCGCCTGGGCTCGCGCCGCGACGATGGGGGCGCGGTTCAGGGAGGCGATCGCCACCGAGGCGTTGTCGATGAYSCGRTTGATCACCATGTCGGTGACCTCGTCGGAGACCGCGACGGGATCAGCGGCCACCTTGGCGATCTTGTAGGCGAGCTGGTCCTCGCGGGGCAGGTTTTCTTCGCTCTTGTAGACGCGGACGTGGTGTTCCTTAACCATGATGCTCCTTCTGGTGAGGTACGTGGGTTGCTTTGACGTGGGAAAGGCTTCGGTGCAGATGAAGGGTGGTGGCAGCTTCGGCGAGCCGCGGGTTGCCGGCGGCGATCGCCTCGGCGATCGCCGCGTGCTCGGCCGCAGCTGCGGTGAGGCGCGCGGCGTCGTCAGCCGCGAGTCGGCGCACCCGGACCAGATGCACACGCAGGCTGCGCATGGCCTGGGCCAAGTAGGCGTTTGAGATCGCGGCGTCGATGGCCGTGTCCAGCCGCCCAACCAGGCCGTAATAGTCATGCCGGGCCGGGTCCGTGCCGCTGATCAGCTCCGGCGCTCGCAGCAGTTCGCGCCGCAGCTGCTCAAAAACTGCGGCGTCGCCGCGTTCGGCCGCGAGGGCGGCGGCCTTGCCCTCAAGCGTTTCGCGCAATTCGAAGAGCTCGTCGATGTCCTCGAGCGAGATGTCGGTGACGACGACGCCGCGGCCGCCGGCCGTCGTCGTCAGCCCCTCGGCGGTGAGTCGGCTCAGCGCTTCCCGGAGCGGCGTGCGCGAGATGCCAAGCCGCTCGGACTGCTCGACCTCGCCGAGGACGGTTCCGGGTGCAAGACGCCATTCGATGATGTCGTCGCGCAGGGCCGCGTAGGCCTTGTCGCTGGCGCGCATGCTGGTCTCCTTCCTCGGCTAACCCCCTCAGTGTATACACAATCCCACCGCGGGCCTAGCTTTTTCGGCAAATTCCGTCTAACCAGCGGCTTTCTGTATACATAACCCTTGCCTTGGGGGCCGGGGCCGGGCTACCATGAGCTGCATCACAACGTCGTGGACGGGATTACTTCATGGTCACCAAAAGCTACCGGGACAGCTACCAGCGCAGCCTTGAGCAGCCGGAGGACTTCTGGCTCGAGGCCGCGGCCAAGGTCGCTTGGAGCACGCCTCCGACCCGGGCCCTCGACTCAGGCCGGGCGCCGCTCTACGACTGGTTCCCCGACGGGGTCCTAAACACCTGCTACAACGCCCTCGACCGCCACGTAGCGGAGGGCCGCGGAGCGCAGGACGCCCTGATTTACGACTCCGCCATGCTCGGCACGCAGCAGCGTTTCAGCTACGCCGAACTCACCGAGCTCGTCGCCCGCTTCGCCGGCGTCCTGCGCAGCCACGGCGTGGGTAAAGGTGACCGCGTGGTGATCTACATGCCGATGATCCCCGAGGCCGCCATCGCCATGCTCGCCACCGCCCGGCTCGGCGCCATCCACTCGGTGGTCTTTGGCGGCTTCGCGCCCAAGGAACTCGCGGCCCGGATCCGGGACGCCACCCCCGCCGCCGTGGTCACCGCCTCCGGCGGGATCGAACCCTCCCGCCGGATCGAATACCTGCCGGCCGTCGCCGAGGCGCTCGAACTGGCCGGCGCTCCTGACACCCCCGTGCTGGTCAAGGAACGTGATGGCTTCGCTGCCTCCGTGGCCGACCACGCCGGCTGGCTGGACTGGGACACCGCCATGGCGGCGGCCGAGCCGGCTGCCCCGGTCGACGTCAAGGCCACGGACCCGCTCTACATCCTCTACACCTCGGGAACCACCGGGGCGCCCAAGGGAGTGGTCCGGGACAACGGCGGCCACGCCGTCGCCTTGCGCTGGACGCTGGAAAACATTTACGACGTCGGCCCTGGCGACGTGATGTGGACAGCCTCCGATGTCGGCTGGGTGGTGGGTCATTCCTACATCGTTTACGGGCCGCTGCTGGCGGGAGCCACCACAGTGCTCTATGAAGGCAAACCGGTGGGCACGCCTGACGCCGGCGCGTTCTGGCGTGTTATCCAGGATCACAAGGTCAACGTCCTGTTCACCGCGCCCACCGCCCTGCGGGCCATCCGGAAAGCCGACCCCGAGGCCAAGCTACTTGAACAGTACGATATCTCCAGCCTGCGGACCCTGTTTGCCGCCGGCGAACGCCTCGATACCGACACCTTCCACTGGGCCTCCCGTGTCCTGGGCGTTCCGGTGGTGGACCACTGGTGGCAGACCGAGACGGGCTGGGCCATCTGCGCCAACCCCCGAGGCCTCGACGGGCTGCCGATCAAGGCCGGCTCGCCGAGTGTTCCGATGCCCGGGTTCAAGCTGCGGATCGTCGACGGCTCCGGCGAGGAAGTCGAACCCGGCACCGAGGGCAACATTGTCCTGGGCCTCCCGCTGCCGCCCGGTACTCTGGCCACCCTCTGGCGCAACGACGAACGCTATATCTCGTCCTACCTGCAGGCTTTCGAGGGCAGCTACGCCACCGGCGACTCCGGCTACCGCGACGAGGACGGCTATCTCTTCGTGATGGGCCGGACTGACGACATCATCAACGTCGCCGGGCACCGGCTCTCCACCGGCGCCATGGAACAAGTGATCGGCCAGCACCCGGCTGTCGCCGAATGCGCCGTGATCGGACTCGCCGACCCGCTCAAGGGCCAGCGCCCCAGCGGCTACGTGGTGCTCAAGACCGGCGTGGACGTGCCGGAGGATGTCCTGGTCAAGGACCTGATCGCCCTGGTCCGCCGGGACATCGGCGCGGTGGCGGACTTCAAGCACGTCACGGTGGTCGAGGCACTACCGAAGACCCGGTCCGGCAAGATCCTGCGGAAGACGATGCGCCAGATCGCCGACGGGGACGACTATGTGGTGCCCTCCACGATCGAGGACGCCGGCGTAATCGACCAGCTCCTGGGGACCCTGCGGCCCGCTGCCGGAGGGGAGCGGCCCGCCTAGGGCCCGGAGGATCAGGACCCCGGAGGATCAGGAGACCGGAGGATCAGGCGCCCGCGCGGCTCCAGCGGTATTCCTTTTCGGGCCGGCCCGGGGCTCCGTAGCGTGCGGTGCAGGACACCAGGCCGGCGTCGGCGAGGTACTCGAGGTAGCGGCGGGCGGTCACCCGGGAGATGCCCAGCGCCGCCATTACCTCGCTGGCCGAGACCGCCCCGGACTGCAGTTTCATGAAGCCCTGTACCGAATCAAGGGTGGGGCCGGACAGGCCCTTGGGCAGCGGCAGGTCGGAGGGCGCCCGCAGGCTCGCGAAGGCCTGGTCTACATCGCTCTGCGACGCGCCCGTCCCGGCACCACCAGGCCCGGGGGAGGCCAGCTGCTCGCGGAACAGCCGGTAGCTGCCCAGTTTGTCCGCAAACGTGGCGTAGGTGAAGGGCTTGATCAGGTACTGAACGACGCCGGTTGCCACGGCGCTGCGGACGATGTTCAGCTCGCGCACCGCTGTGATCGCGATGATGTCGGCGAAGAGACCGGCAGCGCGCATCCGGCGGGCGATGTCCAGTCCATGCAGGTCCGGCAGGTTCATATCGAGCAGGACCAGTTCCACGGGCTGGCCGGCGGCCAACAGCTCCGTCATCAGGCGTAGCGCCGACTGGCCGTCAGGGGCGGAGCCGGCCAAGCTGAAACCGTCCAGCCGGCCGATGTAGGCAGCGTGCGCGGCGGCCGCGATCGGCTCGTCTTCGACGACGAGTACGCGGATATCGCTCATAGCTGTTCCTCTGTTGTGCTGCCTGTGTCCGCCGCGTTGCCCGTCACGGCGCTCAACCCTTCGCCTGCCGCGGCGGCGGGAGCCGCCGGCAGGGTGACGCGGAACAGAGCTCCGGCCGGGCTGGTGATTGTCATGGTACCGCCCAGACGGTGCACCGCCTGCCGGACCAGCGCCAGCCCAAGCCCGCGCCCGAACGGGCCGGACGCCTTAGTGCTGAAGCCGTGCCGGAAGACATCCTCCACCGCAGCCGGATCAATTCCCGGACCGCTGTCCTCCACCGAGATCTCCACGGTGCCGCCCTGGGCCACGACGGACAGCTCCACCAGCCGTGGCGGCGGCGCATCGGCGGCGGCGTCGATTGCGTTATCGAGCAGGTTGCCCAGGATGGCGACAAGGTCCTGGACGGCCAGTCCGGCCACGGCCGTGGAGCCCCCGGTCGTCAGGATGAGTTCAACGCCGCGTTCATGCGCCTGGGCCGCCTTGCCCATCACGAGCGCGCCGAGCACCGGCTCCTCGATGGAACCGACCAGGTCATCGGTGAGCCGCTGGGTCAGCTCCAGGTCCTTCGTGGCGAAGTCCAGGGCCTCGGCGCCGCGGCCGAGCTCCATCAGGGACACCATCGTGTGCAGCCGGTTGGCGTGCTCGTGGGTCTGGGCGCGGAGGGCGTCGGAGAGCGTCCGCATGGTTTCAAGCTCACTGCCCAGCGATTCGATCTCGGTGCGGTCCCGGATCGTTGCCACGGTCCCGAAGACGGGCGGCCCGGACGGCGACTTGCCGGATGCTGCCTTGCCCGAAAGTGCCTTGCCGGACGGCGCCGGGCGCTGGCGGCCGGCACGGGTGCGGGGGCCCACCGCCGGGCCCTGGTTCACTACCAGCACCCGCGCGCCGGTCAGGTGGATTTCGTCCCGGACGGCGCGGCCGGACTCGAAGAGCTCCCGGAGGCTCGGGGCCAGCGGCAGTTCGGCCAGCGAGGGCGCGTCGCCGCCTTGGACGCCGGGAGCATCGCCGTCGGCCGGGCGTGGCGGCACCCCCAGCAGCGCCGCCGCCTGGTCGTTGTACATCACCACTTTGCCCTTGGGATCGATGAGGATCACCCCTTCGCGGACCGAATGGAGCACCGACTCGTAGTAGGCGAACAGCTGCGCGAGCTGCTCCGGGCCCCAGCCGCGGGTCACGCGGCGCAGGTAGCGCCCCAGCAGCCAGGAAGCCGCCGAGCCGGCCGCCAGCAGGGCTGCGGCGATCGCAAGCAAGGCGGGCAGCCGGCCGGAAAATGCCACGTCCACAGTGCCCACCGTCACGCCCGCGGCCACGAGCGCGCGGACCTTGCCGGCAGAATCCTTGACCGGGGCAATCGTGCGCACCGACGGCCCGAGGGTCCCGGCCATGACTTCGGTGAAGACCTCGCCGTTGAGGGCGGCGTCGACCGAGCCGATATACGGCTTGCCCAGCTCATCCCCGCTGGGGTGGGTCCACCGGGTTCGGTCCGGCGCCATGATCGTGATGAAGTCCGCGCGGGCGTCCCGCATCACCTGCAGGGCGTAGGGCTGGAGCCGCGCGGACGGGTCCGGCGCTGCCGCTGCCTGCAAGACGAGCGGATTGTCCGCCACGGCGGTGGCGACGCCGGCCATCCGCCGCCCGGCCTCCTCGTACGCGTGGTCGCGGGCGTCCACGAAGGTGGCCGTGCCCACGACCGCCGTCAGGGCCAGCATGAACAGCAGGTGGGCCACAAACAGCCTGCGGGCGATGCTCCAGTGATGGATCAACCGGACCTTCCATGTTCAATATGAACGCAACGGTGATGCGCGTCACTTCCTGCCCAATGATTGGGGAACACGCAGAACGGACGTGATGCGCAACGAGTGCCGCATCGAAGTCCAGCCTATCCAAGGAGAAACACCATGGCCTCTCAACGAGGAGAGTCAGCGGCACTTGCCGCGGCGCCGGTCAAGAAGCGCAAGGGGCTGGACAAGTCCCACTACCTGTACATCGCGGTCATCGTGGCCGTCGTCCTCGGCGCCCTCATCGGCCTGATGTTCCCCGAGGTCGGCAAGTCGCTCAAGCCGCTCGGCGACGGCTTCATCAAGCTGATCAAGATGATGATCGCCCCGGTGATCTTCTGCACCATCGTCCTGGGCATCGGCTCGATCGCCAAGGCGGCCACCGTCGGCAAGGTCGGCGGCCTGGCCCTCGGCTACTTCATCGTCATGTCGACCTTCGCCCTGGCCATCGGCCTCGTCGTCGGCAACCTCATCCACCCGGGCACCGGCCTCAAGCTGGCCCCCTACGATCCGAACAAGAAGGCCGCCACCGACAGCACCGTCGACTTCCTGCTCGGCATCATCCCCAGCGACATCCCGGTCCTGCCGACCCTGCTCGCCGCCATCCTGGTCGGCTTCGCGCTGCAGAAGATGGGCCCCCAGGGCACCCCGATCCTCAAGGCCATCGGCCACGGCCAGGCCCTCGTCTTCCGCATCCTCATCATGGTCATGTGGCTCGCCCCGGTCGGTGCCTTCGGTGCCATCGCGGCCGTCGTCGGCGCCACCGGGGTCCAGGCCATCATCGGCATGGCCACGCTCATGGTCGCCTTCTACCTCACCTGTGCCGTCTTCATCATCGTGATCCTCGGCGGCCTGCTCCAGGTTGTCTCCGGCGTCAACATCTTCCGTCTGATGAAGTACCTGGCCCGCGAATACCTGCTGATTTTCTCCACTTCCTCCTCCGAAGCGGCGCTGCCCCGGCTGATCGCCAAGATGGAACACCTCGGTGTCTCCAAGCCGGTCGTCGGCGTCACCGTCCCCACGGGCTACTCCTTCAACCTCGACGGCACCGCCATCTACCTGACGATGGCCTCGCTGTTCGTCGCCAACGCCATGGGCACGCCGCTGGACCTCGGCGCGCAGATCTCGCTGCTGATCTTCATGATCATCGCTTCCAAGGGCGCCGCCGGCGTMACCGGCGCCGGCCTCGCGACCMTGGCCGCCGGCCTGCAGGCCCACCGTCCCGAGCTGCTCGGCGGCGTCGGCATGATCGTCGGCATCGACCGGTTCATGTCCGAGGCCCGCGCGCTGACCAACTTCACCGGCAACGCCGTCGCCACCATCCTGATCGGCACCTGGGTCAAGGAGATCGACGGCGGCCAGGTCGAGCGTGTCCTCTCCGGCGCCGCCCCCTTCGACGAGCAGACCATGATCGCCGGTCACTCCGCGGTCCAGCCTGTCGTCGAGCCGGCACCCCAGCCGGTCCCGGCCAACGCCTAAGGAACGCCCCGCACCAACCAAGAACCGCCCGGACGCAGCCGCTGCGTCCGGGCGGTTTTCCGTGCCCGGACGGGATGCCCGCAGGCAACCTTCCACCTCTACCAGAGGGTCAAGGCGCGCGGAACGGCGGTTGTCAAGGTCCGCGGAATACCGTGTCGGGGGCTGTAACCTTGGGAGGAATAACGTAACGATCCGCGCCGGGCGGCCGGATCGGGCACGAAAATCACCGTCATCGAAAGTGTGGATAGATACGTGAGCAGCGAACAGGGTTCAGCCACTCTGGAAGGCACCGAACTCGACCTGGACGACGCCATCATGGGCCCCACCGGGCGCCCCCAACGCGACTTCCCGGAGCCTGCGACGCTGTCCTCCCACGGCCCGGCGCGGGTTATCGCCATGGTCAACCAGAAAGGCGGCGTGGGTAAGACCACGTCCACCATCAACCTGGCCGCGGCCTTGGCCGAATACGGCCGCCGGGTGCTGCTGGTCGACTTCGATCCCCAGGGAGCCCTCTCCGCGGGCTTCGGAACGAACCCGCACGAACTGGACCTCACGGTCTATAACGTACTGATGGACCGCAAGGTCGACATCCGCGACGCCATCCAGAAGACCGGCGTCGAAAACGTCGACCTGCTGCCGGCCAACATCGACCTCTCCGCCGCGGAAGTGCAGCTGGTGAACGAGGTGGCCCGGGAACAGGTGCTCGACCGGGCGCTGAAAAAGGTCGAGGACGACTACGACGTCGTCCTGATCGACTGCCAGCCCTCGCTCGGGCTGCTCACCGTCAACGCACTGACCGCGGCGCACGGCGTCATCATCCCGCTGATCTGCGAATTCTTCGCCCTGCGCGCCGTCGCGCTGCTGGTCGAGACGATCGACAAGGTTCAGGACCGGCTGAACCCGGGACTGCAGGTCGACGGCGTGCTCGCCACCATGTACGACGCCCGCACCCTGCACGGCCGCGAGGTCATCGCCCGGCTCGTGGAGGCCTTCGGTGACACGGTCTTCGAAACCGTCATCAAACGCTCCATCAAGTTCGCCGACGCCACCGTGGCCGCCGAACCGATCACTAGCTACGCCGCTAACCATCCCGGCGCCGATGCCTACCGCCGCCTGGCCAAAGAGCTGATTTCGCGCGGCGGCGCCCCCTAGCCAGGGCCGTGACGGCTACAGGCACCCCCACAGCGCAGCCGGAGCTCGCTCCGCCCGGGAAGAAGCCCGGCTTCGAGGTCCGGCTGGCCAACTTCACGGGTCCGTTCGACCTGCTGCTGGGACTGATCTCGAAGCACCAGCTGGACATCACCGAGGTGGCCCTGGCCACGGTCACCGACGAGTTCATCAAGTACATCAAGGGGCTGCAGCGGCTGGGGGAGGACTGGGCCCTGGATGAGGCCAGCGAGTTCCTGGTGATCGCCGCCACCTTGCTGGACCTTAAAGCCGCCCGGCTGCTGCCCGCCGGCGAGGTCGAGGACGACGAGGATATCGCGTTGCTGGAGGCCCGCGATCTGCTGTTCGCCCGGCTGCTGCAGTACAAGGCGTTCAAGCAGGTTGCGGGACTCATCGACGCCACCCTGGAACTGGAGGGCCGGCGCTACCCGCGCCAGGTCGCCCTGGAGGGCCATTTCGCGGCGCTGCTGCCGGAACTGGTCTGGAAGCACAGCCCGCAGGAGTTCGCGGCGCTGGCCGAAGCCGCGCTGAAACCCAAGGAAGCAGCCCCCACCGAGGTGGGCCTGGCGCATCTGCACGGCACGCCGGTCAGCGTGCGGGAGCAGGCCGAAATCATCGGCCTCCGGCTGCGGCTGGGCAAGGCGCTGACCTTCCGCGCCCTGATCGCCGACGCCGAATCCACCCTCGTGGTGGTGGCCCGGTTCCTCGCCCTGCTGGAAATGTTCCGGGACAAGGCGGTGACCTTCGACCAGCTGCTGCCACTCGGCGAGCTGTCGGTGCAGTGGAGCGCAGCGGCCGAGGACTGGAGCAGCGAGAACCTGAGCGAAGAATACGAGGAGCAGCCATGACCGAACGAGTGTCTGACACCTCGCCCGCCACCGGCCCGGACGCCGGGCCGGACGTCGCGAACCTGCCCGGCGGAGCCCGCGCCGCCCTCGAAGCCGTCCTGATGGTGATCGACGAACCGGCGACGGCGACCCAACTTGCCGCCGGCCTGAACCTGACCGTCGACGTCGTCGACGGCCTGCTCGGGGAACTGCAACGGGAGTATAACGGCTATACTGGTAATGCCCCGGATGCGGACGACGCCAGCGCGTGTACAAAGACAGCTGGTTTCAGTGCCGCCCCCCGGGGTTTTGAATTGCGGAACATCGCCGGAGGCTGGCGGATCTACTCCCGCGCCGAGTTCGCCGACGTCGTCGGCGGGTTTGTGCTGGAGGGTCAGACGGCCAGGCTGACGCAGGCGGCGCTCGAAACGCTCGCCGTTATCGCCTACCGGCAGCCAGTTTCCAGGGCGCGGGTGTCGGCAATTCGGGGGGTCAACGTTGACTCCGTGGTGCGGACGCTGACCCAGCGCGGACTGATAGAGGACGCGGGACACGATCCCGAGTCCGGAGCCGTCCTGTACCGCACTACGTCGTATTTCCTCGAACGCATGGGAATCGGCTCGGTGGCTGAGTTGCCGCAGCTTTCACCCCATCTTCCGGGGCTTGAAGGCATTGCAGAGTATTACGACGCAGGAAGAATGTAGGCAGGAACGCTGCCTACGCAAAGAGTATCCAAACGAAGGACGGGTCATGACACAGGCGGGACGCCAGGGTTCACCACGTAACGGTTCGGGACGCACCAGCGCCGGACAACAGGCAGCGCGCACCCAGGGTGCCGGCGGCGCCGGCCGCGGCCAGCGCGACTTCACCAAGGGCGGCGGCGACCGCCCGTTCAAGCGCCCCAAGCCGCGCGAAGAAGCATTCGTCGATCCGGACCTGAACCCCGGCGGCGGGGTCTCTGACCCCGCCGAGCGGAAGGGCGCCAACCCGGCGGAGCGAAAGGGCGGCGGCGCAAAGGCCGCGGCCCGCAAGGCGGCCGCCCGCAAGCCCGGCGCCGGCAAGGTCCCCGGCACGCCCGGTGCCCTCAAGCCCAAACCGCGGATCGGTGCCGGGGCAGCCAAGGCTGTCGGTTCCCGGGCCTTCGGCGGCGAACGCTTCGGCCAGAGCCTCGGCCCCGTCCGGAAGCCGGCCCGCAAGCGCGGCCCGCGCGCCGAGGTGCCCCAGTCCGAACTGCACGACGCCGACGGCATCCGCCTGCAGAAGGTCATGGCTTCCGCCGGCGTCGCCTCCCGGCGCGTGTGTGAGGAAATGATCGCCGAAGGCCGCGTCGAGGTAGACGGCCAGGTCGTCACCGAGCTTGGCATGCGCGTCGACCCCAAGTCCGCCGTGATCCACGTGGACGGCCTGCGCATCCAGCTGGACGAAAACATGGTCTACATGGTGTTCAATAAGCCCAAGGGTGTCGTCTCCACGATGGAGGACCCGGACGGCCGGCCGTGCATCAGCGACTTCGTCCGCAACCATCACGGCGAACGCCTCTTCCACGTCGGCCGGCTCGACGTCGCCACCGAGGGGCTGCTGTTGCTGACCAACGACGGCGAGCTCGCCAACCGCCTGACGCACCCGTCCTATGAGGTCCCCAAGACCTACCTCGTCCAGGTCCGCGGGCCGTTCCCGCAGGGCGTCGGCGCACAGCTCAAGGCCGRCATCGAACTCGAAGACGGCATCGCCTCGGTGGATTCCTTCCGGCTCGTCGACTCGACCCCGGGCCACGTGCTGATCGAGGTCGTGCTGCACTCCGGCAAGAACCGCATTGTGCGGCGGCTCTTCGACGCCGTCGGGTTCCCGGTGCTGCGCCTGGTCCGCGTCAAGGTGGGCCCCATCGGCCTGGGCGACCAGCGCCAGGGCAGCATCCGCAACCTCGGCAGGCAGGAAGTCGGCCACCTGCTGGCATCCGTGGGGCTGTAGGGCATGTCCGCATTTCGCACCCACGGCCGCGGCCACCTGAACGGGCCGGTGGTGGTCG
>NZ_JBFRFD010000018.1:0-16942 GCF_052114645.1 Arthrobacter sp. 2YAF22_2 | reverse complement strand
GGGCTCCGAGTGGGGTGGTGTGTTTTATTTGGTGTTGGCTGGCAATTTGCTCCACGCACATTGATTCCGTGCCGTTCCAGACCATTAGGGCACTAGTTTCCCCTGTTTGCTCCGTCAGTTCCTGGAGGACCGGGTATGCTACGCGCCGCTCCTCCAGTTCCGCGAGCAACGGTCCGGCGACGGCGATCAACCCCAGGCCCAGCCGGAAGCGACGGGTTTCCGGGTCCCGCTCCACGAGGTTTTCCTGTTCGAAGGTGGATAAGATCCGTGAGACTGTGCTCTTGTGCAGGCCGACCCGGCTGGCTATTTCGGTGACTCCGAGCAGCGGCTCCTCGGCGGTGAACGTTCGCAGGACGGCGATGGCGTTGACGATGACGGAAGCACCTTTGGTGTCGCCGTTTGCGTGGGTCTCGGGGGAATCTGCTGAGGTCATTGTGTCTACCATCATTCCGTATAGGGACGGCAAAGCGGCGCCACGGTGGACGTGGCGCCGCCTTCTTTGCTGATGGCGAGAGCTCAGGCGCTGATGATGTTGTGTTCCGGGCCGAACGGGAACTTCGTGATGTTCTCCGCGCCGTCTTCGCCGACCACCAGGATGTCGTGCTCACGGTAGCCGCCGGCGCCGGGCTGGCCGTCCAGGACGGTGATCATGGGTTCCATCGAGACCACCATGCCCGGTTCCAGCACGGTGTCGATGTCCTCGCGRAGCTCGAGTCCGGCTTCGCGTCCGTAGTAGTGGCTCAGCACGCCGAAGGAGTGCCCGTAGCCGAACGTCCGGTTTGCCAGCAGCCCGTGGGAGACATAGATCTCGTTCAGTTCCGCGGCGATGTCCTTGCAGACGGCGCCGGGCTTGATCAGTTCCAGGCCCCGCCGGTGGACCTCCACGTTGATGTTCCACAGTTCCAGGGAGCGGGCGTCCGGCTCGCCAAGGAAGAGGGTCCGCTCCAGGGCGGTGTAGTAGCCGCTGGTCATCGGGAAGCAGTTCARCGACAGGATGTCGTGTTCCTGGAGCTTGCGGGTGGTGGCCCAGTTGTGGGCGCCGTCGGTGTTGAGGCCGGACTGGAACCAGACCCAGGTGTCGCGGATTTCGGAATCCGGGAAGGTCCGGGCAATCTCGTGCACCATSGCTTCGGTGCCGATCAGGGCGACCTCGTATTCGGTGATCCCGGGGGTGATGGCGTTGCGGATGGCTTCGCCGCCGAGGTCACCGATGCGTGCGCCGTGCTTGATGACGGCGATTTCTTCGGCGGACTTGATCATGCGCTGGCGCATGGCGTCCTGTGCGACGTCCACCAGGGTGGCGCCGTCGAACGCGGCCTGGATCTTGTTGCGGTTRTCCAGCGGCAGGGTGTCGTCCTCGACGCCGAGCCGGCGGACGGTGACGCCGCGGGTCCGCAGGGCCTCCTGGATGGCGAAGATGTAGTTGTCCCGGCGCCAGTCCGTGTAGACGATGTTCTCGCCGTAGCTGCGCCGCCACGGCATGCCGGCGTCGATGTTCGCGGTCACCGTCACGGTGTCGTCGGCCGTGACCACCATGGCGTAGGAGCGGCCGAAGTAGGTGAAGAGGAAGTCGGAGTAGTACTTGATGGAGTGGAAGCTGGTCAGCACGACGGCGTCSAGGTTCTTCGCTGCCATGATCGAACGGAGACCGGCRATGCGGCGYTCRAGCTCGGYRTCGGAGAACGTCAGCTGAACCTTCTGGCCGTTGTGCAGGACCTTCAGGCGTTCCAACTCGGAGACGTTTGAGGCAAGGGCGGTGGTGGAGATAGACACAGGTATTCCTTTGCGTGTTGATGGTGAAAAATTTGGGGTGTCGCTTGACGGCTCTCGGGCGCGGCTTGCCGGCTCAGGCCAGGCGGGCCGGCTCCGGTTCGTGGACCTTGTCCTCGCAGGCGTCGCCGTGCTCTGCGAGGACTGCGTCGTCCTCGAGGTCGAGGCGGACACCGATGGGCACACCGGCCCGGATGCGGCTGCGGAAGCGCGGGTAGCCGAGGCCGAAGTAGATGGCCGAGGAGGTCAGGGTCCCGGCCAGCCAGGAGAGGTCAATGCCGCCCATGGCCGTCGCGATGGGGCCTTGCAGGGCCGGAACTCCGCCATACATGAACATCCAGGTCATGATGAGGCCGGCGAAGAAGGCGATGAACGCCGAGGGGTTGATGGCCTTGAGGGAGGTCTTCTTCGAGTCAAGGAAGAGGTAGGAGAAGTCCTTGTGGTGCCGCTCGAAGATGAAGTAGTGGACGGCCATGATGCCTCCCCAGGTGGCCACCCAGGCCACGATGGCGCCGAGCCAGGTGTCGAGGATCATTGCGAAGTCCTCGGCGAACATGAAGCCGATGACGGCGAACATGGACAGGATTCCCACGATGATCGACAGTTTGCGCCGGGAGATCTTGACATCCAGGGCCTGGAAGGCGACACCGAAGGTGTACAGGTTGATGATGTTGGTGGCGATGGGCCCGTGGATGACCAGCAGGATGACCGGGATGGCCAGGCTGCCGAAGTTGGAGACGATCAGTTCGCCGGGATCGGCCTGTCCGTTCTTCGTCGCGAGGCTGGCGCCGAGGATGCCGAGCCAGACGACGGGCAGGAACTGGCCCAGAACGCTGACCAGGAACAGCTTGGTCGGCTTGACCTTGCGGCTGACGAAACGGGAGTAGTCGGGAGCGTAGGTGAACCAGCCGATACCCCAGCCGATGCCAATGACGGTCATGATGCCGGACATCGCGGCGAGGCGCGGCATCCCCTCCAGGACGGCCCCCGCCGGCCCGGCGTAGCTCCAGTTGATGTCCAGCTGCGTCCAGGCGACGATGGACATTCCGACCAGGACCAGGATGGTGGGCGGCATCGTGATCCGTTCGAACTTGGAGATGGCGCGGTAGCCGCGGTAGCAGATGGCCACCTGGACAGTCATGATGACCGCCGCGACGGCGATGCGGACCGCGATGTTCTTTTCATTGGGGTCGACCCAGCCGATCATGCCGAACAGGGCAAGGATCAGGTCCAGGATGACCCAGGTGTTCACGGCGGACCAACCGATGGCGATGGTCGCCTGGATGGCGGCCGGAAGATAGGCCCCGCGGCGGCCAAAGGCGCCGCGGGCCAGCAGCATGCCGGTGGCACCGGTGCGCTGGCCCAGGATGACGAAGAAGCCAAAGCCGGCCATGCCAATGAGGTTGCCGACGATCAGTACCAGCAGGGTGTCGCCCAGACCCAGTCCCAACTGGATGCCGAGGGCTCCGAGGATCCAGTTGATGGGGGCAACGTTGGCGCCCGCCCAGATCCAGAACTGGCCGGACAGTTTCGTGGTCCGGGCGGATTCCGGGATGGGCTGTAGGACGTCTTCTACTTCGACGGTCGGCTCTTCGTGCGACCGTTGTTTAGCTTGGTTCATGCGCGTCTCGATTCACTTCGTTGTGATTGCCGAACGGAAGGTAGTTTCAGCTTATTGGTGATGCAGAGCACAACCTAGATGCTTTTTGATTACACTGAACCCATATCAGGCGACGAAACGTCGCACGTTTACCTTTGGGGTATCCATGATCACGCTCGCAACCGTCCTCGAGTCCCAGCCGCTGGCCGCCGCCGACCCGGTGGTGCGCAGCAGTGTGCCCGGCACCCTGGAACGAGCTGTCCGCTGGGTGCATTCAAGCGAGGTGCTGGAGATTGCCCCGCTGCTGCGCGGAGGCGAGCTGCTGCTCTCCGGCGGGGAAGCCTTGCTGGCCCTTCCCCCACAAGAGCAGGAAAATTACATCCGCAGCCTGGCGGGACGGAAGATTGCCGCCCTGGCCCTGCAGACTGCGGGCCAGGCGGCGCCCATGTCGGAATGGCTGATTGCCGCGGCAAATGAGTACGGGCTGCCGCTGATTGACCTGCGCGCGGTGGTGCCCTTTGTCGACGTCGCCGAGGCAGTGAACCGCATGGTGGTCAACGAGCAGGCTGCCGCCCATGTGGTGGTCGACGACGCCTCCCGCCGGATTGCGCGCCAGATCACGGACCGGGGGCCGAATCTCCCGGTCATCCTCGAGATGCTGGCCACCTCGTTGGAGGCGGAGGTGTCGCTGACGGCGCCGGATGGATCCCCGCTCGGCCGCGCCGGCAGTGCCTTCGGCGAAGCGGACGCCACCGACGCGGCCGGCCCGAGCCACGAAGAAGGCTCCCAGGCCGTGGCCGGCATCGTGGTCGGCGGGCAACTGGCGGCCCAGCTGACACTCCGGTCCCCGTCGCGTGATCCTTTCCTGCTTGAGCTTGCAGCCGACCGGCTCTCCGGCATCCTCGCACTGGCCCTCGCGCAGGCCTTCCGCCCGACGCCGGCCCAGGTGGCCGATGCGCGACTGTTGGAGACGGTGATCGAGGGCGGCGACGCCGCGATCATCGGGCCACTCTGGCTGCAAGCCGGCCTGCAGCCCGGACTGGCTGCCGTAGTGGCTGTCTTTCGGACGTCCGGGCGGGAAGCGAACTTCTCCACCGTCGAACGCGCCGTCCGTCTGGCGGGAGTGACCGTCAAGTCCCACCAGCGGGACGGCGAACGGGCGGTGCTGTTCACTGTGGCGCGCACTGAGGCGCACGCGGTCCGGGATGCGCTGCTCCGGGCAGCGCGGGGCGCCGTGGGCGGCTCCGAAGGCTTTGCGGCCTTCGGCCCCACCGTGGCCGACGGCCTGCGCGCGCACGAGTCCTATGTTGAGGCGCAGGAGACCATCCGGCTCGGGACACCGGCCGCGGGCGACGTGCTCGATGCCATGGACTTTCTGGGGCGGCGGATCCTGGATGCCGTGCCGGACCCTGGCTTCCTGGACTCCTACGTGGAATCTGGCCTGGCGGAAGTCCTCGAGTGGGACCGGAAACACGGCACCGCGCTGCTGGGGACGCTGCTGTGCTGGCTGGACTCCGGGTGCAACACGACTGCGTCAGCCGTCACCTTGAACGTTGAGCGGCAGACGATGCACAAGCGGCTGAGCAAGATCCAGGCCCTGCTGGGCGGGGACCCTCGAACCTCCGGCCGGCTGCTGACCCTCCATATCGTGGCCGCCGCGGCGGCGGCCACGCCCGCCGCGCACCCGGTCCGGCGCACGTCCTAGAGGACGCTGCGGATAGTCTTCTCGAAGCTGGTGACGTGCTCGAAGGCCAGGCCCGCCGCCCGTTCGGCGTCGCCGTCTGCAATGGCGTGGAGCAGGTCGACGTGTTCGGTGATGTGGCCGGCGACGGACGGGATCTTGTCCAGCACCAGGCACCAAATGCGGGTCGCCAGGTTGTCGTACCGGATCAGCACGTCCTCCAGGTGAGGGTTCGCCGCGGCAGCGTAGATCTGCCGGTGCACCATGATGTCAAAGCGCATCAACGTGTGCTGGTCGGCGCCCCGCGGGTCCGAGCCGGAGATATCGGCCGCCAGCGACCGGAGCGTGGCCCGCATTTCAGGGTTGGCGGAGCGCGCAGCCCGCCGTGCCGCGAGCGGCTCCAGCAGTTCGCGGATCTCCGAGATGTCGGCCAGTTCCGTGATGTCGACGCGGGTGGCAAACGTTCCCCGGCGCGGATAGGAGACCACCAGGTGGTCACTCTCCAGCCGCTTGAGCGCCTCGCGGACCGGCGTGCGCCCAAACCCTAGCCGGGCCGCGAGAACCGAGTCGTTGATGGCCTCCCCCGGCCGAATTTCCAGCATGATCAGCTGGTCGCGCAGCTGCCGGTACGCCTGTTCCGACAGCGGCAACTCCGCGCCGCCTGCTTCCGTATCTTCCACCGCAAGGCTCGTCATGTCCCCTCCTCGTGTCTCACTTTGCGTATTGCCACCCCCGCCGCGGTTGTTTTAGTAACACCCTTGACGTGACGTGACCTACAACATATTGTTGCATTCAATCTAATATATCAGTCATGTATTAGTTGGCTAGCAGTTGTTGACTAGCCCTTGATCGAAAGGAGCAAGCCATGGCAGATGTGCTCACCGGCACCCTCTCCAGCGTCGACGCCGAAGTCGACGCAGCCATCGCCCGAGAGCTCGACCGCCAGCAATCGACGCTGGAAATGATCGCCTCGGAAAACTTCGCCCCCACGGCAGTGATGACCGCCCAGGGCTCGGTGCTGACCAACAAGTATGCGGAGGGCTACCCCGGCAAGCGGTACTACGGCGGGTGCGAACACGTGGACGTGATCGAACAGCTCGCCATCGACCGGGTCAAGGCCCTCTTCGGCGCCGAGGCCGCCAATGTGCAGCCGCACTCCGGCGCTCAGGCCAACGCCGCCGCGATGTTCGCGTTGCTGGATCCGGGCGACACCATCCTGGGCCTGGACCTGGCGCACGGCGGCCACCTGACCCACGGGATGAAGATCAACTTCTCCGGCAAGCTGTACAACGTGGTTCCCTACCATGTGCGTGAATCCGACATGACGGTGGACATGGCCGAGGTGGAGGCGCTGGCGCTGGAACACCGGCCCAGGCTGATCGTGGCCGGCTGGTCCGCCTACACCCGCCAGCTCGATTTTGCGGAGTTCCGGCGCATCGCGGACTCCGTTGGCGCCTTCCTGATGGTGGACATGGCCCACTTCGCCGGCCTGGTTGCAGCGGGGCTGCACCCGAACCCGGTGCCGTACGCCGACGTCGTCACCACCACCACGCACAAGACGTTGGGCGGCCCGCGCGGCGGTGTCATCCTGAGCCGCGAGTCCCTGGCCCGCAAGATCAATTCCGCCGTTTTCCCCGGCCAGCAGGGCGGCCCGCTGGAGCACGTGATCGCGGCGAAGGCCGTGTCATTCAAGATCGCCGGAACCCCCGAGTTCAAGGACCGCCAGCAGCGCACCCTGGAAGGGGCCAAAATCCTGGCCGAGCGGCTGCTCGCACCCGACGTCGCCGAATATGGGATCTCCGTGGTGGGCGGCGGCACCGACGTCCACCTGGTCCTGGTGGACCTGCGCAACTCCGAACTGGACGGCCAGCAGGGCGAGGACCGCCTGCACCGGATCGGCATCACCGTGAACCGCAACGCGGTTCCGTTCGACCCCCGGCCGCCGATGGTCTCGTCCGGACTGCGCATCGGTACCCCGGCGCTGGCCACCCGAGGCTTCGGCGCAGCCGAATTCACCGAGGTTGCCGACATCATCGCCGAGGCCATCAAGGGCGAACTCAGCGACGAGTCCGCCGTGCTGCTCCGTGACCGCGTCACCGTCCTGGCCGAAAAATTTCCGCTATACCCGAACCTGCCGTACCCGAACCTGCCGTACCCGAACCCTACTTATCCGGACCCCGCCGCGGACGCCGGAACTACCCCGAACGGAGTTGCCCAGTGAGCACCGACCACCTCCCGGAGCACCCGGACTTCCTCTGGCGCAACCCGGAGCCCAAGTCCTCCTACGACGCCGTGATTGTGGGCGGCGGCGGGCACGGCCTCGCCACCGCCTACTACCTGGCCAAGAACCACGGCATGACCAACATTGCCATCCTGGAAAAGGGCTGGCTTGCTGGCGGCAACATGGCCCGGAACACCACCATCATCCGTTCCAACTACCTCTGGGACGAGAGCGCGGCGATCTACGAGCACGCCCTGAAGCTGTGGGAGATTCTGCCCGAAGAGCTCGAGTACGACTTCCTCTTCAGCCAGCGCGGGGTCATGAACCTGGCCCACACCCTGGGCGACGTCCGCGAAAGCATGCGCCGGGTCGGGGCCAACAAGCTCAACGGCGTGGACGCCGAGTGGCTGGACCCGAAGCAGGTCAAGGAACTCTGCCCCATCCTGAACATCAATGACAACATCCGCTACCCGGTCATGGGTGCCACCTACCAGCCGCGCGCCGGCATCGCCAAGCACGACCACGTCGCCTGGGCCTTCGCTCGCAAGTGCGATGAGCTCGGCGTGGACATCATCCAGAACTGCGAAGTCACCGGCTTCCTCAAGGACGGAAACCGCGTCGTCGGGGTCAAAACCACCCGCGGCACGATCCACACCGAGAAGGTCGGCCTCTGCGCGGCAGGACACAGCACCGTCCTGGCGGAAATGGCAGGGTTCCGGCTCCCGGTCCAGTCGCACCCGCTCCAGGCCCTGGTGTCCGAACTGCATGAACCCGTCCACCCCACCGTGGTCATGTCCAACCATGTCCACGTCTACGTCTCGCAGGCGCACAAGGGCGAACTGGTCATGGGCGCCGGCGTGGACTCCTACAACGGCTACGGTCAGCGCGGTTCCTTCCACGTGATCGAGCACCAGATGGCGGCCGCCGTCGAACTCTTCCCGATCTTCGCCCGGGCCCACGTCCTCCGGACCTGGGGCGGGATCGTGGACACCACCATGGACGCTTCCCCGATTGTGGGCACCACTCCGGTGGAGAACATGTTCGTCAACTGCGGCTGGGGCACCGGCGGGTTCAAGGGGACCCCGGCCGCCGGCCTGACCTTCGCCCACACCATCGCCACCGGCGCCCCGCACCAGCTCAACAAGCCCTTCGCACTGGAACGCTTTGAAACCGGTGCCCTGATCGACGAACACGGCGCCGCCGCCGTGGCCCACTAGCGAAAGGTAAAGGACATGCTCCTGATTTCCTGCCCCAACTGCGGGCCACGAGATGAGACCGAATTCCATTACGGCGGCCAGGCCCACGTGCCGTACCCCGAAAACCCGGCAGAACTCACCGACCGCGACTGGGCCGAGTACCTGTTCTACCGCGACAACACCAAGGGCATTTTTGCCGAGCGCTGGCTGCACAGCACGGGCTGCCGGCAGTGGTTCAACATGCTCCGCGACACCGTCACCTACGACATCCAGGCCGTGTACCCGATGGGGCAGTTGCGTCCAGCCACGGGATCAACAGCCCCCACCGTCACCACCCCGGTTTCCCCGGAAGGAGCAATCAAATGACCGCCCAGCCGCAGCCCGCGCGTCTTAACGCCGGCGGACGCATCGACCGCAGCGTCACCTGGCGCTTCACCCTGGATGGCCGCGAATACGCTGGCCATCCAGGCGACACCCTCGCCTCCGCCCTGCTGGCCAACGGCCGGATCGCCGCCGGAAACTCGCTGTACGAGGACCGGCCGCGCGGCATCATGTCCGCCGGCGTCGAGGAATCCAACGCCCTGGTCAAGGTTGCGGCCCGGTTCCCCGGCCACGTCGCCGAGTCCATGCTGCCGGCCACCACGGTCTCCCTCGTGGACGGGCTCAGCGCCGAGTGGCTCAACGGGCTGGGCAAGCTGGACCCGGCCGAGGACTGTGCCGAGTACGACAAGAAGTACGTCCACACCGACGTCCTCGTGGTCGGCGGTGGCCCCGCGGGCCTGGCCGCGGCCCGCGAAGCCGTCCGCGCCGGCGCCCGGGTAATCCTCATTGACGACCAGCCCGAACTGGGCGGCTCGCTGTTGTCCGGATCCACCGCTCCGGACCTCGCGGACACCATCGAAGGGCAGTCCGCCCTGGACTGGGTGGCCAACGTTGAGGCCGAACTAATCTCCGCGGCCGAGTGCACGGTGCTGAACCGCACCAGCGCCTTCGGCTCCTACGACTCGAACTACGTCATCGCGGCCCAGAACCGGACGGACCACCTCCTGGGCCCGGCAGCGCCCGGAGTGTCCCGGCAGCGGATTTGGCACATCCGTGCCAGCCAGGTCATCCTGGCACCGGGCGCCCACGAACGCCCGCTGGTCTTCGAGAACAACGACCGCCCCGGCATCATGCTCGCCTCCGCGGTCCGCAGCTACCTGAACCGCTACGCCGTGGCCGCCGGCTCCCGCGTGGTCATCAGCACCACCAACGACAGCGCCTACGCCCTCGCCGCCGACCTCCGCGCCGCCGGCGTCAGCGTCGAAGCCGTCGTCGACGCCCGGACGCAGCTGAGTGAAACCGCCGCTGCGGCAGCCGCAGCCGGCACCCGCGTGCTGATCGGCAGCGCCGTCGCCGACACCACCGCCGCCGGAACCGACACCGCCGGAACGGGCGGCCGGCTCTGCGGCGTCACCGTCCGGAGCATCAACGACGACGGCGAACTCACCTCCGGCGTCGAACAGATCGCCTGCGACCTGCTCGCTGTCTCCGGCGGCTGGTCACCGGTGGTGCACCTGCACTCCCAGCGCCAGGGCAAGATCCGCTGGGACGATGACCTGGCGGCGTTCGTCCCCAGCAGCGTCGTCCCCAATCAGCAGGTGGCCGGCTCCGGCCGCGGCAGTTTCGAACTCGACGACTGTGTCGCCGAAGGCATCGCCGCCGGGGCAGCCGCGGTCGGCGCCGCCGGCTTCACCGCCGCGGGCACGGAGGCCAYGGCGGGAACGCCGACGCCGCCGCGCGCCTCGGCCCCGACCCGGCAGCTCTGGCTGGTTCCGGGGCAGGAAGGCGGCCCGGAGGACTGGCATCACCACTTCGTCGATTTCCAGCGCGACCAGACCGTGGCCGACGTCCTGCGCTCCACCGGGGCCGGGATGCGGTCCGTGGAACACGTCAAGCGCTACACCTCGATCAGCACGGCCAACGACCAGGGCAAGACCTCCGGGGTAAACGCGATCGGCGTCATCGCCGCAGCACTGCGGCAGGCCGGCGAAGCGTCCCGGGGCATCGGGGAAATCGGCACCACCGCTTACCGCGCCCCCTTCACCCCGGTGGCGTTCGCGGCCCTGGCCGGACGTCAGCGCGGCGAGCTCTTCGATCCCGCCCGCGTCACCTCCATCCACCCGTGGCACGTCGCCCAGGGTGCGCTGTTCGAGGACGTCGGCCAGTGGAAGCGGCCGTGGTACTACCCGCAGGGCGGAGAGGACATGGACGCCGCGGTGCTGCGCGAATGCGCCGCCGTCCGGGACTCGGTGGGCTTCATGGACGCCACCACGCTGGGCAAGATCGAGATCCGAGGCAAGGACGCCGGCGAATTCCTGAACCGCATCTACACCAACGCGTTCAAGAAGCTTGCACCGGGCTCGGCCCGCTACGGCGTGATGTGCACCCCCGACGGGATGATCTTCGACGACGGCGTCACGCTGCGCCTCGACGAGGACCGGTTCTTCATGACGACCACCACCGGCGGCGCAGCCAAGGTGCTGGACTGGCTGGAGGAATGGCTGCAGACCGAATGGCCCGAGCTGGACGTGCACTGCACCTCCGTCACGGAGCAGTGGACCACCATCGCCGTCGTCGGACCGAAATCCCGAGCCGTCGTGGCCAAGCTGGTACCGGAGCTGGACGCCGACGGCGGCCTCGACGCCGACGCCTTCCCGTTCATGACGTTCCGCGAAACGACGCTGGCCTCCGGCGTCAAGGCCCGGATCTGCCGCATCTCGTTCTCCGGCGAACTGGCCTACGAGATCAACGTGCCGGCCTGGTACGGGCTTTCCACCTGGGAAGCCGTGGCCGCGGCCGGCGCCGAGTTCAACATCACCCCCTACGGCACCGAAACCATGCACGTGCTCCGGGCGGAGAAGGGCTACCCGATTGTTGGCCAGGACACCGACGGAACCGTCACCCCGCAGGACGCCGGGATGGAATGGGTGGTGTCCAAGGTCAAGGACTTCATCGGCAAACGCTCCTACGCCCGCCAGGACGCCGGCCGCACCGACCGCAAGCACCTGGTCAGCGTCCTCCCCGTCGACGGCAGCATCCGGCTCCCCGAAGGAACCCAGCTGGTGGAGCAGGGCATCCCGGTCAATCCTGCCTACGGCCCCGTGCCCATGCAGGGCTTCGTGACCTCGAGCTACCACAGCGCCGCGCTGGGCAGGTCCTTTGCCCTGGCCCTGATCAAGAACGGCCGCAACCGCATCGGCGAGACCCTGGTGGCCGCCGCCGGCGACGAACTGGTGGACGTTGTCGTCGCTGAAACTGTACTTTTTGACTCTGAAGGGACCCGTAAAGATGGCTGACACTGCAGCACTCGAAAACTCCAAGAAGATCCAGACCCTCCGGAAGAGCCCGGCGTCGCACCTGGGCGCGGCTTTCGAAGCGGGCTCGGTCGCGGGCGTGGTGGAACTGCGCGAGGTGCCGTTCCTGACCATGGCGGGGCTCCGGCTGGCCCCGGCCAGCGCGGCCGGCGAGCGGCTGGCTGCCCTCACGGGCGGGCTGCCGGCCATCTCCGGGGAGGTCGGGGGTAGTGGCGACACCGCGGTGCTGTGGCTGGGTCCGGCGGAATTCCTGCTTGTGGCGCCCGCGGAGTCGCACGAAAGCCTGGGCGGCAGCCTCCCCCGGACGCTCATCGAGGGGCTCGGGGACGGCGAGGGACAGGTGGTGGATCTGTCCGCCAACCGCACCACGCTCGAACTTTCGGGTCCGCGGGCGCGGGCTGTGCTGGAAAAGGGCTGCGCCCTGGACCTCCACCCCCGCGTCCTGAAACCCGGGACGGCGCTGTCCACGGAAATCGGCGGCATCCCGGCCATCCTCTGGAAGACTGCGGACGAGACCTACCGGGTCCTGCCGCGGGCCTCCTTTGCGGAGTTCCTTGGCCGCTGGCTCCTCGATGCCATGCGCGAATTCGCGACCCCCGAGGTCCCCTAATGGCGCTCAGCGTCCTCGACCTGTTCTCCGTTGGCATCGGGCCGTCCTCCTCCCACACGGTCGGCCCGATGCGGGCGGCAAAACGCTTCGCCGACGGGCTCAAGAGCGACGGTCAGCTGAGCTCCACCACCAGGGTCCAGGCCGAACTGTTCGGTTCCCTGGGCGCCACCGGCCGGGGCCACGGTTCAGATAAGGCCGTGGTCCTGGGACTCCAGGGCCAGGACCCCGAGACCGTGGACACCGGAACCGCCGACGACCAGGTGGCTGCGGCCGCGCTCGACGCCGAACTCAGGATCGCCGGGGACCACCGGGTGGACTTCAACTGGGACGAGGATGTGGTCCTGCACCGCCGGAAATCCTTGCCGGCCCACCCGAACGGGATGACCTTCCGGGCGCTGGACCGCTCCGGGGCAGTCCTCCGGGAACGCAGCTTCTACTCGATCGGCGGCGGCTTCGTGGTGGCCGGTGACGCCGCCGGCACGGACAAGGTTGTCGAGGACACCACGGTGCTCCCGTATCCTTTCACCACGGCGGATGAGCTCCTGGCGACCTGCGCCCGCGAAGGCAAGTCCGTCTCGGACATCATGCTCGCCAACGAGCTCGTGTGGCGCAGCGAGGCCGAGCTCCGCGAGCGCCTGCTCAAGATCTGGGCCGTCATGCGCGAATGCGTGAGCAACGGCTGCGCCGCGGAAGGAATCCTGCCGGGCGGGCTCAACGTCACCCGCCGCGCGCCGTCGTTGTTCAGGACGCTTAGCGCCACCGATGCGGAGCTGGACGGCGGAACCTCCGCCGACCCGCTGCTTGCGATGGAATGGGTGAACCTGTTCGCGCTGGCGGTCAACGAGGAGAACGCCGCGGGCGGGCGGATCGTCACCGCCCCCACCAACGGCGCGGCCGGGATCGTGCCGGCGGTCCTGCACTACTACACCAGGTTCGTCCCGGGAGCCGACGACGACGGTGTGGTCCGCTTTCTGCTGGCCGCCGCCGCCGTCGGCATCCTGTTCAAGATCAACGCCTCGATTTCCGGGGCGGAGGTCGGCTGCCAGGGCGAAGTGGGCTCCGCCTGCTCCATGGCCGCCGCCGGGCTCTGCGAAGTGCTCGGCGGGACGCCGGCGCAGGTGGAAAACGCCGCCGAAGTCGGCATTGAACACAACCTCGGCCTCACCTGCGACCCGGTGGGCGGGCTCGTGCAGATCCCGTGTATCGAACGCAACGCCATCGCCAGCGTCAAGGCCATCAACGCCGCGCGTCTTGCCCTGCACGGCGACGGCAGCCATAAGGTATCCCTGGATAAAGCCATCAAGACCATGCGAGAAACAGGAGCGGACATGAAAACCAAGTACAAGGAAACCTCCCGCGGGGGCCTCGCCGTGAACGTCATCGAGTGCTGAACGGTGACGGCTATCCAGTCTGAAGCGTCGGCGGCCGGGCCGCAGGTGGTGGAGCACGTGCTCACCCTCGATTGCCCCGAGCAGAAAGGGATTGTGCACGCTGTTTCCGGATTCTTGCTGGAACACGGCTGCGACATCCTCGACATCAAGCAGTACGGGGAACGCTCCGAAGGGCATTTCTTCATGCGCGTGCACTTCTCCTCGGAGGGGGACGCATCCACGGCAGAACGGCTGAGGGCGGCCTTCCCCGCGGTGGGCGACCGGTTCGCGATGAACTGGCAGCTGGAGCGGCACGGTTCGAAACGACGGGTGCTGATCATGGTGTCCAAGTTCGGCCATTGCCTCAACGACCTGCTGTTCCGGGCCAGGATCGGGGAATTACCGGTCGATGTGGTGGCTGTTGTCTCCAACCACACCGACCACCAGACGCTCGTCGAATGGCACGGCATCCCGTTCTTCCATGTGCCGGTCACGGCCGCCACCAAGCCTGAGGCGGAACAGCGGCTCCTAGACCTCGTCGAGGAGTTCGACGTGGAGCTGGTGGTGCTGGCCCGCTATATGCAGGTCCTCAGTGATGACCTGACCCGCCGCCTGGACGGCCGGGCCATCAACATCCACCATTCGTTCCTGCCCAGTTTCAAGGGCGCCAAACCGTACCACCAGGCGTACGCACGCGGCGTGAAGACAGTCGGCGCCACCGCACACTACGTCAACGCGGAGCTCGACGAAGGGCCCATCATCTCCCAGCAGGTGGTGGAGGTAGACCACACCTACGGCCCCGAGGACCTGGTGGCGGCCGGGCGGGACACCGAATGCAAGGCCTTATCCAATGCGGTCCGCTGGCACTGCGAAGGCCGCGTCATCCTGCAGGGCAACCGGACCGTGGTGCTGCGCTAGTTCCCGGTAGCAGGCGCTGAGAGCACCCGGTAGCCGGCGCGGCGTACCCGCCGGGTCAGTTCCGCGTCCACGCCTGCCGGGTCTTCCCGGAACGGCCCGACGTCCTCCAGCACGGATCGGCGGAAGGCCCGGATGTTGAGCGCCGGCATCCGGGCCCGCAGCCGGTTCAGCTTCGCCGGCCGCCGGTCCCCGCAGACCGCGCCGGTGCGCCTGTCGCCGAAACCCTGGAGCATCCGTTTGACGGTGTGCCGGGCCAGGATGCCGTCCGCGTCGACGAGCATCAGGACCTCGCCGGTGGCGTGCTGAAAGCCCAGGTTCAGGGCGGCAGCCTTACCGGCGCGGGCCTGCCGGACGACCTTGATCCGCAGGTCCGCGGCGGCCATAGCCAGCATGAGTTCGGCCGTGGTGTCGGCGGACCCGTCGTCGACCAGCACCACTTCGTAGCGGTCGTAGCTGGTGAGCTGGATGGACCGCACACAGTCCTCGATGTCGCCCGCCCGGTTGAAGGCGGGGACAATGATCGACACCGTGGGCCATTCGTCCAGCAGGGTGGGCGTGCCACGTCGGCGGCGCAGCGCGGCGCTGACCTCAAACCGCAGCGACATTGGCATGCGTCGCCGGGCTCTGCCGGAAGGACGCCGGGTTGAAGGAAGGCAGCACGAAGGAGGCCAGGACGGCGTCGAGCAATTCGGGTGCGAGCGCGCTGTGGGCGCCGAACCGGGCGCTGACTTCGAGCACCACCGGGGTCCCGTCGGCGCGGCGCCGGACAACGACGCCGACCGGGCCGGTCAGGCCCAGCACGCGGACCGCCGCCATCGCTACATTCCCCACGTCGACGGCCTCTCCTGCCTCAGCCCGGCGGGCGCCCGCCGCGTTAGCCACCGCCCCTTGGGCCGCTTCCGTGTTCTCGACCACGACGACGAACGGCGCGGCGCTGTTGTGCGCCGGGGTGCCGAAAACCATCGGACCGTACTCAGTTCCCGGGATGAATTCCTGCACTATCTGGCCAGCCGGCAGATGGTGCCAGTCCACCTCCGCGCTGCCGTCGACGACGACCGCCCCGCGCCAGCCGCCCGCGACGCGGGGCCGGACGACCACCGGGCCGCCCAGGGCGTCCATGGCGGCGTCGGCGCTGGCGAAGTCCCTCGGCACGCCGAATCGGGGGACGGGCACACCGGCCGACTGCAGCTGCCAGGCGGTGTACAGCTTGTCGCCGGCGAGCGCCACAGGACCCGGTTCGCCGATGACGACGCGGACGTCGGGACCGAACCCGGCGCGGAACGCTGCCAGCTGCGGCAGTTCCTCGCTCACGGTGGGAATGACGAGGTTGACGTCTTCGGCGGCCACCAGCCGGCGGAGTGCAGAGACCAGTTCCGGGTCCGAGGCCCCTGGGACACGAACACCGGTGATGCCCGAGCCTGCCGGCAGCTCGCGGATGTCGGTGCCCAAGACGGGAATGCCCCGTTCTTTGAGCTGGGCCGCTATGGCGTGTCCCGCGGCGCCCCCGGCCCCGGTAACCAGCGCGCGGGGCTTCACAGGTGGCCCTCTTGATGAGACGTGAGCATAAGAATCCAATTCCTTTGCTGAAGTTCCGGCCGCCCCAGTGCTGCGCCGGACAAATTGGTGGATGGAGGTGCCCCCTCAGTAAAAGGGACGTTTCTATCGGATAGCCCGAGTAGGGGCTACCCGAATCTGCCCCGAGGGCCCCGCCGCGCGGCTCGGGCGCTACTGGGGTTGATCCGGGGGCTACCCGAGGCGCTGTCTTGGAATGCCGCAAGCCCGCGGACCGTGACCTCACATGACGCCGGCCCCGGTGCCGGGCGCCGTCGTAAGTGTTAGATTTTTTGTGAGTAATGAGCCCCGGCGACAAGCCCTGACTTGCCGGGCGGCAACCCTCCTTTCGCGGCGGGGTGCCTCAGGTGAAAACTCGGCAATCGACCATTCGAGCTGCAAGCGTGAGAGTAAGGAGACCCGTCATGCCCGACGCGTCCGCGCCCGCTGTGCCCGGCACAGCCGCCGCCCCGTCCCCGGCCGTTCCCGGTCCGGGCACAGAAAAACCACTGGCCTACCGGCTGTTCACCGGCCCCGATGACCGCAGCTTTTGCGAACGCATCTCGGCCGCACTGGCCGACGGCTACGTCCTGCACGGCAGCCCCGCCGTCACGTTCAACGGCAGCACCGTCATAGTGGCCCAGGCCGTCGTGCTGCCGGCGGCAGTCG
>NZ_JBFRFD010000017.1:0-17167 GCF_052114645.1 Arthrobacter sp. 2YAF22_2 | reverse complement strand
GGTCGCTATCATCGGGGTGAAGCCTGCGCCGATCATCGAGGCGCCCTGATAGGAAAGGGATGCCCCGGTGTAGCGGACGTCGGTGGGGAACTGCTCGGAGATGTAGGCGCCGATAGGTCCGCCGAGAGCTCCCTGAAGCAGCCCGTTGCCGATCACGACGGCGGTGGCGAAGCCCCAGAGCGTCCCATAGCTGACCAGCATGATCAAGGGATATGCCAGGACCGCCGCGGCAATGCCGGCTCCCGTGAGCACGGCGCGGCGGCCGATCCGGTCGCTTAGCCTGGCCGAGTAGAAGCAGACTGCCACGGTCACGACCGCCGCAGCACCTTTCCAGTTCAGCACCTCAGAGCGGTCCACGCCGCTCGCGACTGCCACGGACACACCCCAGACGGTGAGCAGGCCCTGGCAGCAATAGAAACCCAGCGTCGCCACGAGGGTGACGACGACGGCGCGGGGGTGGCTGCGCAGCACCTCTACCAGCGGGGTCCGGCGGGTCTGGTCGGCTTTGGCGCTGAGTTCCTGGAAGGCAGGGGTCTCCGCCACCTTGAGGCGGATGACCAGTCCGACCACGATCAGCAGCGCGCTGAACAGGAAGGGAAGCCGCCAGCCCCAGACCAGGAACTGATCGCCTGTGGCTGCGGAAACAGCGGAAACCACCAGCGTTGCCAGCAGGCCGCCGGCCGGTCCGCCGGCATTGGCGAAGGAGGCCGCCAGCCCGCGCTTCTTCGCAGGGGCGTGTTCGAGTGCCATCAAGGTGGCTCCGCCCCACTCACCGCCGACCGCTATGCCTTGGACCACCCGCAGCAACACGAGCACCACGGGCGCGGCGATCCCGATCTGCGCCGTCGTCGGCAGGACGCCGATCAGCACCGTGGAGCCGCCCATGAGCAGCATCGACAGCACCAGCACGTGTTTTCGGCCGATCCTGTCGCCGAAATGGCCAAAGATTATGCCACCGAGCGGGCGTGCGACGTAGCCGACCGCGAGGGTGGCGAAGGACGCGAACAGCGCGAATCCCGGGCCGAGGTTGGCAAAGAAGACCTTGTCGAACACCAGCGAGGCCGCGGTGGCATAAAGAATGAAGTCGTAGTACTCGATGATGCTGCCAACGAGGCTCGATCCGAGGATCCGACGCATATTCTTCGTATTTAGCGAGTCCGATGCCTTGACTGAAGCAGTCGCGGGCTCGGTACCAGGACCCACAGCGGGGTGTGGCCGGTCGAGGGGTGTCAGGGTGCTTTTGGGGTTGGGCATGTGCTCATTTCGTTTCTCTTAGGAGCGCCCGTCAGGGCCACCATGAGCTGCATCACAGGCAGGCTCCAGTATGACGCGCCTCACACCCATCCATCAAATGGATTACGCATAATCCTGTAAAAGTGTTTTATCTGGACTTCGTTCTGGTGGGCGCTGTGGACTGGCCGCACGGCGGCTATTCACTCCTAGCGGCGTGTGGCGCCAACTGAGCGCAGGTCCACGGGAGCCAGCCCGTGCTGGCGGAAGTCGAGCGGGCGGTATTGGCCCCACATGTTGTACCAGTTCTCATCCTCGCCCCAGACAACCGGGGGCCTGGCATCGTCGTAGATCTGCTCCAGGTCGGTGTACAGCTCAACGACGGCGCCCGAGGTTTCCACGAAGTAGGCGGCAATGTTATGGCCCGCCCCGTGGCGCACCGGGCCCCAAATCAGGTCCCGCCCCAGCTTGTTCAAACGGTCGCCGAGCTTGCCCAGATCGGCGATGCTCTGGGTCTGCCACGCATGGTGGTGCAGTGTCCCCTCGCCGCGGACCAGAGCGATGCCATGGTGGTCCGGGTTGCAGCGCATGAAGTAGGCAAAGTCGTCGCCGATTACGTCAGAGAGCCGAAAATCCAGGACACGATGCAGGAACCTCATCATCCCGCCCACATCCCGCGGGTGGAAGTTGATGTGGCCATAGCGGTCCGGGCCGAACGAGAGCTGGGGCGCGTGGTTCTCCTGCATGCCGACGTAAATCTCGAAAACGAAGCCCTCGGGTCCCACAAAGGAGAACCCGTCTTCGATGCCCGCACTCCGGGGTTTCTCGCTGACGATCCGGAAATTCTCATCCTCCACGCGCTTGCGGATGATCCGCAGCGCATCGCCGTCCCGGGCCACGAGGCCGAAGCTGTCGACACCGTCCACTTCGGACTCAACGTAGACCAGTTCATGGTGCACGTTGCCGGCGGCGAGGTAGACCGCGCCCGCCGTCCGCTCGGTTTCCCGGAGCCCGAGGATCTGGGTTGCGTCGAACACCGAGTCCTCGAGTTTCGTCGTCTGAATGCCGATGTGCCCCATGGCACTGATCAATCCCCAAGACATCCTTGTCTCCTGTTCCTCGCGCACTTCCGCGATCTCAAGTTTTTGCATTTCGTATCAAATAAAACACTATCGTAAGGGAAATCGATTATCTAGAGTCGATCCTAAAGCCGCGCTTGTCCGCCGCGATCGCCCGTCATTGGGAACATCCGGGACTTTCGCCCCTTTAGTCCCCTGGGCGCGGTGGGCAGGGTGGATAGAAGTCCTCCGGCACCGGGCATGCAGCGGACACCCCGCGCCGCCCGCCGGAACGCTGAAAGGATAAAGACATGGCAGGGCAATTCGAGATCTTCACCGACGCAGAATCGAACGTCCGGTTCCGCCTGCTGGGCGCGGATGGCACAGTGCTGGCCGTCTCAAAGGCTTTCCAGGACAAGCGCGCCGCCGCAGACGGCATTATGGCTGTCCGCGAGTGCGCCGGCACCGGGCTGATCAGGGAATCGCACGCCACCCCCTGGGGCGCCGCCTGGACAAGAGGCAGCCAACCGGCGCAGCAGCACTCCCACCGGCGGAGGCACCTCCCCGCGGTGTGAATCGGTTCCGATAAGGGCCCGCCCGGCTCGTAGCCGGGCGGGCCCTCGCGCGCTCCAGACGCGCCCCGGGCCAGATCGATGCCTTACCCGGCCGTCTTAGCCGGCCGCAGCGACGTGATCATCGTCCGGATCTCCCGGTACTCCGGGGTACCGGCGTAGAGCTTCGCCTTCTCCAGGTAAGGCAGCGAGGCCTCCCCGGGGGTGAGATTGTTGGCCGGGTTGTAGGCGCTGCCAAACAAGGCCCCGCTCGGCGGCCACAGGAACATTAGGAACATCGGGCACGCGAGCGACCCGGATTCCTCGGGCATCATGGTGATCCCGTAGGCGGCCGTCGTCGTTTGCGTCTGAATCGGCCCGGTGCCGTCCCCGCGCGATTCGAAGACGTAGCGCGGCACCGTGCGGTCCGCGGCGCCCGGTCGCGCCAGCGCCTGGACAGCTTGCGAATCGAACACCCGATACGGGTACTGCTCGCTGCATTCCGCACCGGTGACGATGTTGGTCCGCAAGTGGGCCATCGGTTTCCCTGCCGCGTTCGTGACGTCCACGGACGCCCCGCCCAGGGCGTCGCCGGGATCCCTGGCGGTCCAGTCCGGCGGGTAGTCGAAGGCCAGCCCGTCCGACGTCGTGAACGTCTGCCAGCCCGACGGCGTTGTGGATTCGGAGGCTGGGGACGCGGCGGGTGACGTCTCCGCCGTAGTGCTGGGTGGCGCCGTGCCGAGAACGCCGCAGGCCGCCAGCGCCAGGACCAGTCCAACCGCGGCAGTCAATAACGCGGCGCGACCCATGTCACCCTCCCCCAAAGATGCAAGTACTTGCCTCATTCTCGGGGATTCAGCCGCCGAATCAAGGGCACTAGGTCCCGAATCGGCCGGCGGCCGTGCGCACTGGCGCCCGGGGCGGTCCGGAACGGCCCTGGGTGACCAGGCCCACGTTGACATTCCACCGATTTCAGTTGATTAGGCGAAGCTTGCTAGACCTGAAAGTAATGCAAGAATTTCTAAGCTCCGCTATGCCCTGTATCGCTGTAGTCCTCGCCGTGGCCGCCGGGCTGGTCGCCTCGTGGCTGGTCCGCCGCATCGTCCTCCGTCTCAACCGCAAGCAGGAGGCACTCCGCGAGACCTCACGGGAGGCACGGCTTCCGTTGCGCTTTGCGCTCTGCCTGATCGGGGTCCGGATCGCGCTGAGCATGACCACCGACGACGCCGACTGGCGCCGCAACGTGGACCATGCCCTGGTGATCGCCTTGATCGCTTCGCTGGCCTGGCTGGCGATCGCCGTCCTGCTGGTCATCGAAACCGTCATCCTGACCCGCTACCGCGTGGATGTGGCGGACAACCGGCGTGCCCGGCGGCTCCGCACCCAGGTGATCATGGCCCGGCGGATCGGTGTCGCGCTGATCGCGGTGGTGGCGCTGGGCAGCATCATGCTGACATTCCCCGCCATCCAGGCCCTCGGTGCCGGCCTGTTGGCCTCCGCCGGTGTGATCTCGATCGTGGCCGGCCTCGCCGCGCAGACCTCGCTGGTCAACGTCTTCGCCGGCCTCCAGCTCGCATTCACGGACGCAATCCGGGTGGACGACGTCGTCGTGGTCCAGAAGGAATGGGGCCGGATCGAGGAAATCACACTGACCTACGTGGTGGTCCACATCTGGGACGACCGCCGGCTGATCCTGCCCTCCACCTACTTCACCACCACACCGTTCGAAAACTGGACCCGGCGCCAGTCCGAAGTGATGGGCACCGTGGAGTTCGACCTGGACTGGCGCGCGCCGGTGGAAGCCATGCGCGCCGAGCTCAAGAAGGTACTCGCCAGCACCAACCTCTGGGACGAGCGTGTCGGCGTCCTGCAGATCACCGACGCGACGGCAGGCTTTGTCCGGGTGCGCATCCTGGTCAGCGCCGGGGACAGCGCCTCGCTCTTTGACCTGCGGTGCCTGATCCGCGAGGAGCTGGTGCTCTTCCTGCAGCAGGACCACCCGACGGCGCTGCCGCACGTCCGGCTCGAATCCATGCCGTCCGCCACGGCCTCCACCCAGYTGGCAACCCCCGCCCGGCCCACCGCGAAGCGGCCGGGCCGGCTCTCCGCCGCCGACGAAACCACCGCGCGGATGCCCTCCGACCCGCACGACTCGCAACTCTTCACCGGCTCCATCGAGGCTGTGCAGCGCTCCCGCGCGTTCACCGGGCCCGGCGAAGACGTGTTCGAGGACCGGGACAAGTCGATCGCGGCGCAGAAGAACTAGTAACGCTCGGGAGCGCAGGGTCTTCCGTGGCCGGTCTTCGCCGGCCAGGTCTTCTCTGGCAGGTCTCCCCTGCCAGGGTCTTCCCTGCCTGCCCACGTGGGTCGATAATCGGAGCCATGACGATCCCTCCGGCACCTGGTCCTGACCCGTTCCCGCCCGAACCCGGCCCGACAACGCCGGAGCCGCAGCCCGGCGATCCGTTCCCGCCGGATCCGGGGCCACCGCCGGCGCCCGTCCCCACGCCGGGTCCAAGCCCAACACCCAGTCCCACGCCCGGTCCGTTGCCGATCCCGGATCCGGGCCCGGTCCCGCCGCCGCCCGTTCCGCCCAGCCCGGACCCCACCCGGTTCTGAGCCTGGGCTAACGAGGCGCAGGTCGGCTGGATCTTTGGGTGTCGGCGCCTAGTCGATGACGATGTCGCGGGTCCGGTGGTCGTAGCGGATGACCAGGACACCGCCGCGGTGATGCACCTCGTGGTTGGCGCCGTCGAACGCTCCGAACGCACCGTAGTTTTCGTCCCAAGAGCGGTTGATCGCGATCTTGAAGCTATAGGAACCGGCCGGCAGCTCCGCGGCGAGCTTCCAGAGCTGGTCCACTTCATCCAGCTGCATCTGGGACTCGTCATACTGCGGAGCCCAGTTGCCGGGCGCGCCCAGCAGGACGTTGAAGTCCCCGGCAACGGCTACGGCCGCGGGCTGCTCAATCGGCTCCGGGGCTGTCGCTGGCGTTTCCGCTTGAGTTTCAGCGGCCGCGCCCTCCGGGGTCTTCCGTTTCCGGACCGCCTTGGCGACCGGAGCGACGGCCTCTTCGACCAGCTTGGCTGCCTTGTCGGCCACCTTGGCCGCGACTTTGGCGGCCTTCGGCGCAGCCTTGGGCGCCGGCTTCCCCGCGGGGGCGGACGGCAGCGGAGTGTCGGCCGGAACCGGGGTACCGGCGTCGAGCGCGGCGGTGAAAGCGGCGGGATCGGCGAAGGCAACCGTGGCGCGCTGGCCGTCCTCGGTGATGGTCCAGCCGGAGCGGCCCTTGACCAGCCAGCCGGCCTTGACCAGCTTGGCCGTGGCGGTGGTGAGCGTCTTGTGACCGCGGGGAATGCCGCCGCTGAGCAGTTCGCGCTCGTGGTCGTTCAGTGGCACCCTCGCGATCGCCTCGCCCAGGACGACGCCGGCGTTCAGCTTCTCGCCCGACCAGACCCCCTCGGTCAGGACGTCCAAAACGGCCTTAAGCCGAAGGTTTGTGTTTTCCGCTGAGTTCGCGCCCATGGGTCTCCTTTAGAAGCAATTGATCCACCTGCATTTTGCCAAGGTTCGGCAGGTTACGCGACCGGATGAGGTTAACTCTTTGCGTCGTGTCCCACTATGACGGCCCGGAAGACGATGACAACCCGGGAAACCGTTGCCCGCGGCAAGCAGGCTGGCTAGAGTGGCCTGATCGCCGCAGCCCCTCTGGCCGAGCCGCCCCTCGGGCATCCACGGCACCACATCCCCCTCTGGTTCAGGAGATCCCTATGGAAACACGTACCCTCGGACCGCTCACCGTCTCGGCCCTCGGCCTGGGCTGCATGGGCATGAGCGAGTTTTACGGTCAGGGCAACGAGCAGGAGTCCGTGGCCACCATCCATGCCTTCCTCGACGCCGGCGGAACCCTGCTGGACACCGCCGACATGTACGGGCCATTCACCAACGAAAAGCTGGTGGGCGGGGCCATCGCCGGGCAGCGCGACGACGTCGTGCTGGCCACCAAATTCGGCAACGAACGCCGCGAAGACGGCTCCTGGGTAGGCATCAACGGCAAACCCGAGTACGTCCGGTCGGCGTGTGACGCGAGCCTGCAGCGCCTCGGCGTCGACCACATCGACCTGTACTACCAGCACCGGGTGGACAAAACCGTGCCCATCGAGGAGACCGTGGGCGCCATGGCCGAGCTGGTCCAGGCCGGCAAGGTCCGGCAGCTGGGCCTCTCCGAAGCCAGCGCCGACACGATCCGCCGCGCCCACGCCGTGCACCCCATCGCCGCCCTGCAAACCGAATACTCGCTGTGGGAGCGTGAGCCGGAGACGAAGGTCTTCCCGGTCCTCGCCGAACTGGGCATCGGCTTCGTCCCTTACAGCCCGTTGGGCCGCGGCTTCCTCACCGGCCAGTTGCGCAGCGAGGACGACTTCGCCGAGAACGATTTCCGCCGCCACTCACCCCGCTTCCAGGGCGAGAACTTTAACCGCAACATCGAGCTCGTGGACCGGGTCACGGAACTCGCCACCGAGAAGGGCTGCACCCCCGCGCAGTTGGCCCTCGCCTGGCTGCTGGCCCAGGGCGGCCACATCGTGCCGATCCCGGGGACCAAGAAGCGCGAGCGGCTGCGCGAGAACCTGGGCGCTGTCGACGTCGAGCTGTCCGCCGAGGACCTCAGCCGCCTCGATGAGCTGGCGCCGGCCGGCTACGAGGCGGGCGCGCGGTACCCGGACATGGGCAGCATCGACGCTTAGCCCTGTTGCCCTGTCAGCTATGGCTGCCGTCCGCCCGTTTTGGCGACCATAGCTGATAGGGCAACACGGGGTTAGCGTCCCGAGGCGGCGAGTTCGGCGAGCAACTCAGTCTTGCGTTCCTCGCTTGCGAACGAGGACCGGATGGAGTTGGCCGCGAGGCGCACACAGTCGAATTCGGACAGGCCGATCACGGACTTAATCTGGGCAAAGTTGTCATCCACGTAGCCGCCGAAGTACGCCGGATCGTCCGAGTTCACGCTGACGTTCAGCCCGGCCGCCAGCATGCCGGCCAGCGGGTGCCCGGCCAGGGTGTCGACCGCGCGGAGCCGAACGTTGGAGAGCGGGCACACGGTCAGCGGCAGGTGCTCGTTCACCAGGCGCTCCACCAGTTCCGGGTCTTCCATGCAGCGGATGCCATGATCGATCCGCTCCACGTCCAGGAGCTCCAGCGCCTCGATGATGTACGACGGCGGGCCCTCCTCGCCGGCGTGCGCGATCCGCCGCAGCCCGGCGTCCTTGGCCCGCGCGAAGAGCCGTTCAAACTTCGACGGCGGATTGCCGACCTCGGCCGAGTCCAGCCCGATCCCGACGATCGGCGCATTCATGGCCAGCAGCTGCTCCAGCACCGCGAGCGCCGACTCCTCCGGCTGGTCGCGCAGGAACGCGGCGATCAGCAGGGTGGAGATGCCGAACTCCTGCTCGGAGCCGGCCAGCACCGACGCGACCCCGTTGACGCAGGTCTCCAGGGCGACCCCGCGGGACAGGTGCGCCTGCGGATCCAGCATGATCTCGGCATGCCGCACTCCGGCGGCCGCGGCCCGGGTCAGATAGGCGCGGGTCATGTCCGCGAAGTCCTGCTCGGTCCGCAGCACGGCCATGTTGGCGTAGTACAGGTCCAGGAATGACTGCAGGTCCGTGAACTCGTAGCGGGCGCGGAGCTCGGCGAGGTCCGCGTACGGCAGGGCAATCCCGTTGCGTTCGGCGAGCGCGAAGATCAGCTCCGGTTCCAGCGTGCCCTCGAGGTGCAGGTGCAGTTCCGCGACCGGTAAAGCGGCGTGGACTTCCTCGGGGATTTCGGCGAACTCGGGGACGCCTTCAGCCTCCAGCTCTGCCTGCGGCGCCCGGGCGCCGCCGTCGTAAGTTTCCATTCGGTAAGGATATGCYCGCCGGAACGCGATAGGCCGCCGGAAGCCGCGCCGGATAGAGTCGAACAGATGCAGAACAATCAGCAGGCTTCCGATTCAGCCGGCCTGGTGCCGGACCATCCTACTGACGGCTTTGTCCGGGTCCGCGGCGCCCGGGAGAACAACCTGCGCAACGTGGACGTTGACGTGCCGCGCGACGCGATCGTCGCCTTTACCGGCGTCTCCGGCTCCGGCAAGTCGTCGCTGGCCTTCGGCACCATTTACGCGGAGGCCCAGCGCCGGTACTTCGAATCCGTGGCGCCCTACGCCCGGCGGCTGATCCAGCAGGGCCACAACCCGAAGGTGGAGCTGATCACCGGGCTGCCGCCCGCCGTCGCGCTCCAGCAACGCCGCGGCACCCCCAGCTCCCGCTCCACCGTGGGCACGGTGACGACGTTGTCCAACTCACTGCGCATGCTCTTCTCCCGCGCCGGCAGCTACCCCGAAGGCGCCGCGCCGCTGGACTCCGACGCGTTCTCGCCCAACACCGCCGCCGGCGCCTGCCCGGAATGCCACGGCCTGGGCATCGCCCACACCGTCACCGAGTCCTCACTGGTTCCGGACCCCTCGTTGAGCATCCGCGACGGCGCGATCGCCGCGTGGCCCGGCGCCTGGCAGGGCAAGAACCTGCGCGACGTGCTCACCCATCTGGGCTACGACGTCGACACGCCGTGGCGGAAGCTACCCAAAAAGGAGCGCGACTGGATTCTCTTCACCGAGGAACAGCCCGTGGTGGAGGTGACGCCGCAGCGCGACCGCGTGGCCAAACCGTACAAGGGCCGCTTCTGGAGCGCCCGCAGCTACGTGCTGCATACCCTGGCGGACTCCAAGAGCAACACCATGCGCGAGAAGGTGCTGCGCTTTATGGAAACCGGCCCGTGCCCCCGCTGCGGCGGCAGCGGCTTGCGCCCGGAGGCCCTGGCCGTCACGTTCGCCGGCCGCACCATCGCCGAGCTCAACGCCGTGCCGATGACCGAGCTGACCCAGATCATCAGGCCCACCGCCGAACTCACCGAGGCCGGGACGGCGTCGCGCCGGCTCCCGGCCGGCCAGTCCTCCGGCGAGCGCAACGAGGTGGCCGTCGCCATCACCCGCGACCTGCTGCAGCGTGTCACCGTGCTGGTGGACCTTGGCCTGGGCTACCTCGCGCTGGGCCGCTCCACCCCTACCCTCTCCCCCGGCGAGATGCAGCGCCTGCGGATTGCCACGCAGCTGCGTTCCGGGCTCTTCGGCGTGATCTACGTGCTCGACGAGCCCTCCGCAGGCCTGCACCCGGCCGACGCCGAGCCTCTCCTGGCCGTGCTGGACCAACTCAAGTCCTCGGGGAACTCGGTGTTCGTGGTGGAGCACAACATGGACGTGGTCCGCCGCGCCGACTGGCTGGTGGACGTGGGCCCGCGCGCCGGTGAGGGCGGCGGGGAGGTGCTCTACAGCGGGCCGGTGGCCGGGCTGGCCGACGTGGAGGCGTCCGTGACCCGGCCGTACCTGTTCCCGGACGGCGCCCGCCAGCAGACGCACGACGGCGGGAAGCACGCCCGCCGCGAGCCTGCCGGCTGGCTCGAGCTGCGCGACATCAGCAGGCACAACCTCCAGGACCTCGATGCCAGCTTCCCGCTCGGCGTGCTGACGGCAGTGACCGGCGTGTCCGGCTCGGGCAAGTCGACGCTGGTCAGCCAGGTCCTCGCCGAGGTCGCCGGCGCCTGGCTGCACCCGGACGCCGCCGCAGCAGCGGAGGAGTCACCGGATGACGTCGAGCCCGGCGCCCCGCTGAGCGTCGGTCCGGTGTCCGGGCTGGAGCAGATCGACCGGCTGGTGAGGGTCGACCAGAAGCCGATCGGCCGCACCCCTCGGTCCAACCTCGCCACCTACACCGGGCTGTTCGACGCCGTCCGCAAGGAATTCGCCGCCACGGACGAGGCAAAGGCGCGCGGCTACGGCGCCGGACGCTTCTCCTTCAACGTGGCCGGCGGCCGCTGCGACACCTGCCAGGGCGAGGGGTTCGTGGCCGTCGAACTGCTCTTCCTTCCCGGCAGCTACGGCCCGTGCCCGGTGTGCCACGGTTCGCGCTACAACCCGGAAACCCTAAAAGTCAGCTACCGGGGCAGGAACGTGGCCGAAGTGCTGGGCATGACGGTCAACACCGCCGCCGAGTTCCTGGCCGAGGTCCCCGCCGCTGCGCGCGCCCTGCAGACCCTGCGCGAGGTGGGCTTGGGCTACCTCCGGCTGGGCCAGCCCGCCACCGAGCTCTCCGGCGGGGAGGCACAGCGCATCAAGCTCGCCACCGAGCTGCAGCGGGCCCAACGCGGGCACTCGCTCTACCTGCTGGACGAGCCCACCACAGGACTGCACCCGGCCGACGTCGAACTCCTGATGGCGCAGCTGCAGCGCCTGGTGGACGCGGGCAATACGGTGGTGGTGGTGGAGCACGAGATGGACGTAGTGGCCGCCGCGGACTGGGTCATCGATCTGGGCCCGGCGGGGGGCGACGCCGGCGGCAAGATCGTCGCCGCCGGGGAACCGGCCGTCGTCGCGCGCTCCAAAACCAGCAGAACGGCGCCGTACCTGGCGGCGGTGCTGGGCGGCTGATTGTTCGCCCGAAACCCCCGTAGGGGTTGATCTGCGTCCCGTCCTGCCTTACCGTGGACGGATGCCCGCAGTCGGGCGTTTGCATGCCCGGTGCTACCTCCACCATGATCTGCCCGACCGGTAGCCACCGAAAATGACCTCTATTGTCAGGGGCGGGCAGAGTCGCGATAACGTCCGGGGACGGACCGAGCGCCGGTGGCCCTCAGGAGCAGCTGAAACCATGAAGACCTCAACCCTCACTACTGTCGCGCGCCGCGGAGCCACCTTGGCAGCCATCTCGGCTGCCGGCGTCGCCCTCTCCGCCACGGCGGCAAGCGCGGCCATCCCCACCGCCACGCCCACTTCCACCTGGGACTCGCTGGCCCAGTGCGAGAGCGGCGGCAACTGGAGCACCAACACCGGCAACGGCTACTCGGGCGGCCTGCAGTTCAGCCAGAGCACGTGGGCGGCCCACGGCGGCACCGGCACGGCGGCCTCCGCCAGCCGCGAACAGCAGATCGCGGTGGCGCAAAATGTCCAGGCCAGCCAGGGCTGGGGAGCGTGGCCTGCCTGCGCCGCCAAGCTGGGCCTGAGCGGAGGCGCGGCCGCGGCCCCTGCCGCCGCACCGGTCCAAACGCCCGCACCGGTCCGGTATGCGCCGGCCCAGGCCGCCCCGGTCCAGGCGGCACCCGTTCAGGCGGCGCCGCGGCACGTCGCCGCGGTGGCCCTGAGCGGCCAGACCTACACGGTCCAGAGCGGCGATAGCCTGAGCAAGATCGCTGACCAGCTCAACATCAAGGGCGGCTGGCAGACCCTGGCCGACGCCAACGCGGCCACCATCAGCAATCCGAACCTGGTGCTCACCGGCCAGGTCCTGCAGCTCCCGGCCTAAAGTGGCGGCCTGCGCTGCAGCGGAATGACTGACGCAGTGTGCTCGAACAGCAGTGTGATTAAAAACGACGACGCCGGGGCGCCCTTGGGGGCGGCTCCGGCGTCGTCGTTTAATTTTCTAGGCGGTCAAACGGCCCGCGGGAGTTCGCGGACGATGCGGACCTTCCAGGCGGCGTCGTCGCTGGTGTCCAGCAGGGCCACGGTGCCCTGGGCGAGGTGCAGTGCGACCCGCTTGGCCGCGAGCAGTTCCAGGTAAAGCTGTTCGTTCATCCGGGCGGGGGTGTCGATCACGTACTTCACCGCGTCGCGGACCTTGCGGTAGTTGGCGCTACGCTCCCGGTGCAGGTGAAGTTCGAGCAACCGGCGCTGCCGCAACTTGGGCTCATGCCGGTTCAGCCAGGACACGGCCGCGTGGACGGCCACCACCAGCGTCAGCGAGATGACGTAGATTTCCCAGCCGCTGGAGAGCAGGAAGAGTGGCAGGTTGGCGATGGCGACGAGGGCGATGAGGAGCCGGAACGCCATCAGCCGCCGCATGGTCAGAGCCATCGAGGCCAGGGCCGCGCGGAAGCCGCTCTGCTCCTTGCGGGCCTCGGCAGGGTTCAGCGTGAATTCTTCGAGGACCAGGATGCCGTTGGCCTCCGGTCCGAGCATTTGTCCGTATTTGGGCGCAAAGGGCGCCGCTGCTTCAAAGGTCATGGCGGGTCTTCCGGGCGGCAGTGGTGGTTCCCATAAATGATAGAGCCCGCAGCTGGGAACTGTCTGTAGCATTTCGCGGTGTGAACGCGCTCACCGGCGAGCCCCAGCAATTGGCGTTGCGGCCCGGTGGCCCCAAACTGGAGAGATGCAGACTTTCCTCCCTTTCCCCGATTTCCGGCAGAGCGCCGCGGCCCTTGACCGCGTGCGGCTCGGCAAGCAGCGTGTCGAAGCGTTGCAAATGCTGCGCGCGCTGGTGATTCCCGAGTACGGCTGGCAGTCCCACCCGGCCGTCCGGATGTGGATGGGCCATGTCCCCGCGCTGACCATGTACGGTCTGGCCGTGGTGGACGAATGGACCGCCCGGGGCGGCGAGGACACCACCCGGGACAAGATCATGGAGTTCGCTCCGCAGGCAGCGCACCCGGACTACGCTGCCAAGATTCCGATGCCCTACTGGCTGGGGAACCCGGACTTCCACCTCAGCCACCGCTCCCGGCTGCTGGCCAAGGACCACCGGTTCTACGCCTCGGTGTTCCCTGGCACGGACCCGGACCTTGAGTATGTCTGGCCCGAACCCAAGCACGAGCTGCTGCCGGAAGATCCCGCCGGCGACCGCATGTGGGTCCTCCGCCTGCCGCTGGGCGACACCGACCCGCAGCAACTGGACACCATCAGCCTGCCGCCGGTGCGGGGCACCAGGGCCGCCAGCGCTGCCGACGACGACTACCAGTTTGTCTACGCGGACAACCCTTCCCGCAGGCCGGACAAGAACGCCCGCAAGCGCCCCGCCAAGCCGCTGGTGAAGAAGCCCACGCGCAAGCGGCTGGCGCAGGAAGAGGCTTTCACCACGCTGCCCGGGAAGTCCGTCGTGGCGATCCCGTTCGACGGCGGCCAGTCATTCGCCGTCGGCGAGGTGCAGGGCCGTCCCGTCACGGTGGACAGCAAGTTCGCCCGCAATTTCCAGGTCAGTGAGATCCTGGCGCGCCGGGACTTCGACTACCCGGCACTGCTGCAGGACCCGCGGGTGTTCTTCCCGATCGCTGCCCGCTGACCTGACGGCCGGGCCCCGGCTTCGGGCGGAGGCGCCGCGGAGCCGGTCCGGTCCGGTCCGCGCCGGGCTGGTCAGCAGATCGCGGTTTGTTTAAACTCAGGTCCGGTCCACGACCCGACCTGAGCGGACACCGTGAAGGTATATTTTCCCTTGCCGCTGCCGGAATACATGGTGACCTGGACCTTGCCCCCAGCGGCAATCGGGACTAGGGACGGTGCTCCAGTCGGCGGCGTCAGCGTCGCTGTATATCCGGTGGCGCGGTCGACCGCGCTCACTGACGTAAAAGTGATGCTGGCACCCTTTTGTCCGCGATCGTTGGTGCACTGGAGTGTGCCATTGACTGATGCGGGGGCGGGAATCGTGTAGGTCCCGACGCTCAGGGAGGCGTTGGTGCCAGCGGTGAAGGCAGCATAGGCAAGCCCAGGGGCGCCCAGCACCAGGGCCAGGGCCACGGGCACCGCAAACAGCCGACGCAACCGCTCGCGCCGTACGGGCGAAGCCCGCGGGGCTGGCGGTACGGGCCGGGCGACGTTCACTGCTTACTCCCTGTTTGGGCGGTTCATCTGGCAGCTCCCAGTTTGGCAGTCCGTTTTCAACGCGAACCCGGGTAAAACTTCAACATTTGCTCAAGAAAACCGCGTTAACGTAGAGTCCAGTGTGTTGTATGTGGTTCGTGTCACACCTTGTGACTCATGTGATAGCAGGGACAAAGTCTCTTTGTCTGAGAAGCTGGGGTTATGTTCGGTCCGGTCAGTCAGCTCCGCGCTGTGGTTATAGATGACGACGCCGATATTCGCCTGCTGATTCGCCGGACGCTGGAGATGCAGGGCTTCGCCGTTTCCGAAGCCGGCACCGGCGCTGAGGCGCTGCTGGGCATCCAGGAATATGGTCCGGACCTTGTCACCCTGGACCTCAATCTTCCCGATTTGGACGGCGTGGAAGTCTGCCGCCGACTGCGCAAGTTCTCCGACGCTTACGTCATCATGATCACGGCCCGGGGCGACGAGATTGATGAGTTGATGGGCCTGGAAATCGGCGCGGACGACTTCATCAGCAAACCGTTCAGCCCCCGGACCGTCCAGGCTCGGATCACGGCCGTGCTCCGCCGCCACCGGCCCACTCCGCAAAGGCCCACGCCGCAACGCCGCGCCTCAGACTTCATGCCCCGCGCCGCTGGCGCCACGCCGGACGAAGCCCACCACAACCCGGGACGCCGGGCCGGAGACGTCGCTCCCGCCGCCGCCTCCGGCGCTCCCGCCGTCGTTTCGGGCGCCGCCGCGGCGCCGGAACCCGATCCGCGGCGCGACGAGGCCGACGGCGTCGTCCGGCACGGCCCGCTGGTCGTCGAGGTCGAGGGCCGGACCGCGTCGCTGGACGGCACCGAACTGGTGTTGACGCGCACGGAATTTGATCTTCTCGAAGCACTCGCCTGCGCCCCCCGCCGCGTGTGGACCCGAAAGGCGCTCCTCACCAAGGTGTGGGGCACGGAGTGGCCCATGGATGAGCACCTCGTCGAGGTACACATCGGCAACCTGCGCAAAAAGCTGGGCGACAAGGGCCGCGAACCACGGTTCATCCGCACGGTGCGCGGCGTTGGTTACCGGATGGCGCCAGCGGAAGCGGTGGGGTAGCTGTCAACTACACCGTCCGTCCAGGTCGAAGCGCAGGATGAGGCCGCCCGTCAGTCCATGCTGGCGGGGTACGGGCTACCGCGCCTCGAACCGCTCCCGGAGAACAGCGGCGCACGCGTCCCGGACACGATGGGGCAGCTCCGGAAGCTACTCGTCCTTGCCACCACAACCACCGGCATTCCGTTCGGCGTCGTCAACATCATCACGGCCGATCAGCAACACCACATTGCCGCTGTGGGGATCGATCCCGGCATGTGTTCCCGCGAAGATTCAATGTGCAGCCGCGTCTTCCTCAGCGGCAGGACAACGGTGGTCCCGGACGCCTCGCGGGATCCCATGTTCCGGGACCATCCATTTGTCACGGGAAAGCTTGCCGCCGTCCGGTTCTACGCGTCGGTGCCGCTCACCACGACAGATGGATTCGTGCTGGGCTCGCTCTGCCTCTTCTCGCATGCCCCGGCCGAGCTCTCGGCTGAACGGACGCTGGCGCTTGAGATCATCGCCTCGCAGGTCGTCGAAGTCCTCGAACTCCAACATCACGCCCGGATGCTTGACCGGGCCCTTGAAGAGGCCCGGACCAGCAACAAGCTGCTGGAGTCATTCGCCGGACGGATCAGTCACGATCTACGGAACCCGCTGACCAGTATCATCGGGTTCACCGAGTTGGGTGAGCTCAGAAGCTCCGCGGACGCAGAGGAACTCGGCATCATTGGCCGGACATCACGCCGGATGCTGGCCATGGTGGACGACATTTTGTCCTTTTCCCGGATCGGCGGCGCCCTCCGCTGCGGTGATGTGTCCCTGCTGGCACTGGTCCGCGACGTGGAGGAGGACCTGCGCTCGAGCCTCAGCGAAGTCGATGCCGACATCGAAGTCTCGGACTTCGTTCTCCGCGCCGACGCCGAACAGCTTCGCATGCTCTTGCAGAACCTCATCCACAACGCCGTCACCTACCGCTGCCCCGGTCTGCGGCCCCGGATCCTGGTCAGGGCCGAAGCCATTGCCGACGGCGTTGAGATTCAGGTAGCGGATAACGGCAAGGGTATTCCTATGGCGGATTGGGAACGTGTCACTCAACCGCTGGTCCGGTTGCACCGCGAGGACGACCCGCCCGGTTCCGGACTGGGGCTGGCGACCTGCCTCCGGATCGCCAACGCCCACGGCGGCAGCTTGTGGATCAGTTCGGGCCCCGACGGCGGTACGGTCGTCTCCGTCAGACTGCCGGCGTCCCCGGTTGGGCCGTACGGCTAGGGCGTCCTGGTCCTAGTTCGGAGCTCCTGGCGCGAGGATTCCGAGGATTCGCGGAGCTRACGAGTTTGTTGACGTGGTGCGCGAAGTCAGCGATGGTGGAGTCGAGTTCGCCCGCAGCGGCCTTGGCTGCCGTCAGGTCACCGGCGCGGATATTCCGCTCGACGGCCCGGCTGCGGCCCTCCAGCTGAACTGCTCCGGCCATCGCCGCCGAGGTCGCCACACTGAGGACAGCGACCAATGCGCGCTCGGCCTTGCCGTCCCGCAGGCTGCTGTGGACGCACGCCACCCTGCGGGGCAGGCTGTCGAGGAAG
>NZ_JBFRFD010000016.1:0-17318 GCF_052114645.1 Arthrobacter sp. 2YAF22_2 | reverse complement strand
GTACGCAGCGGCTCGCGGCCGCGGCCGATGTCCAGCAGGACCAGCTCGTAGCAGCGCCTCGCGGCGTCGAGCACCCCGGCCACAGCGGCCGCGTCGACTGCCTTGGGCCGCTCACGGTTGCCCGGCCAGGACAGGAAGGAGAAGCCGCCCGCTTCGGGCAGCGCCTCGTGCAACTGGTCCGGGTCGATGCTGCCGCTGGCCTCGGCGAGGTCGGGCCAGCGGAGCCCGGGGGCGTCTTCCGCGGCGAGTGCCAGTTCGAGGCCGCCGCCCCACGGATCGCCGTCGACCAGGAGCACGCGGGCGCCGAGGCCTGCGGCGGCCTGCGCCAGCCAGATCGCGGCAGTCGTCGCCCCGGCCCCGCCACAGCCGCCGACGACGCCGAGGACGTGCCCGCCGGGATCCGGGGCGTTCGAGCGGCTCAGGTACTCGGCCAGCCACGGGCTGCCTTCGGGGAGGACCGCCACGCGTTCGGCCCCCATCGCGGCGGCCAACTGCCACAGGCTGTCCCCTTCGCCGCTCAGCCCCACCAGCACTGCGGGGGCACGGCGCCGGTAGGGCAGCTCGGGCACATCGCTGCCGACCAGCACCGCGCCGGCGGAGTCCCAGTACGGCGCGGCCTCCGCAACGTCCCGGACCAGGCTCAGCTGGCGCCCGGCCGCGGCGACAATGCGCTCCACCTCGCCCCGCAGGACCTCGGATCCGGTCACCAGCAGCGTCTCCGCCGCCTCACCGGGAAGCCACGACCCGGGACTCGGCCCGGGCTGGGGGTCGGTCCCGGACACGGGTTCCGGGACCACGGGCTCGGGTAGCTGATGCCTGTTCATGCAATCACTGTGGGCGTGCCGGGCACGGGACGGAACCGCCGCCGCCAGCTATGTGGAGAACCGCGGCGAGTTCTGGCAACTGGCGGCCGCTACCGGAACGACAGGGCAGAATTGAGCCTATGCATCTGCTGCTTGCCGCCCACGCCGACGGCGCAGCCCTACAGCAGCTCACGGCCCAGGGCGAGCCCGATCCTGCCGCCCCCGAACCGCTCTTGGTCAGCTCGGCAGAGCTGCCCGGCGTCGTGCGTGAACTGGAACTGGGYCGCCCGCGCTGGATCTGGCACCGGACGCAGGACTGGTACCCGGCATTGCTCGGCGCCGGCGTCGAACTGGAACGCTGCTACGACCTGACCCTGTGCGGCGCCATCCTGGCCCACTCGGAGTTCACCGCGCACACCGATTACGCCCGGAACGCGGAGAAACTGACCCAGGATGACGACGTCGAGCAGCCGCCGCGGGTGCTGCAGCCCCCGCCCCAGCCTGCGGACCAGGGAGCGTTGTTCGATGACCCCGGGCTGCGCGCGGCGCCGCGCCATTCGCCCGAGGAGCTCCGCGCCGAGTACGCCGCTCAGCAGGAAGCCCTGGCCGGAATCGAGCCCGGCGGCGAGCGGCGAAAACAGCGGCTCCAACTGCTGCTCGCCGCCGAGTCCGCCGGGGCCATGATCGCCGCCGAGATGCAGCACACCGGTGTGCCTTGGCGCGAAGAACTGCACGAGCAGATCCTCGCGGACCATCTCGGGCCGCGGCCGCCCCAGGGCCAGCGCCCGGCCCGACTGGAGGCACTCAACACCGAGCTTCGGCGCCTGTTGCAGTCCCCGGCGTTGAACCCGGATTCCCCTCAGGAACTGATGCGTGCCCTGCACCGCAACGGCATCGAGGTGAAATCCACCCGCCAGTGGGAGCTCAAGGAATCCAGCCACCCAGCCATCGAACCGCTGCTGGCCTACAAGAAACTCGCCCGACTCCACGCCGCCAACGGCTGGGCGTGGCTCGACGCCTGGGTTAAAGACGGCCGGTTCCAGCCCGAATATGTGGTGGGCGGCGTGGTGTCCGGGCGCTGGGCCTCGCGCGGCGGCGGTGCGCTGCAGATTCCGCGCCAGATCCGCGGTGCCGTCCACGCCGACCCGGGCCACAAGCTGATCGTGGCCGATGCGTCACAGCTGGAGCCGCGGGTGCTGGTGGCGCTGGCCCAGGATTCCAGGATGGCCGAAGCCGCCCGCGACAAGGACCTCTACGCCGGCATCGCCGCGCAGGGCTTCGGCGGCGACCGGGCCAAGGCCAAGGTCGCGTTGCTCGGCGCCATTTACGGTGCCACCACCGGGGAATCCGGGCGGCTGATGCCGCAACTGGCCCGCACCTATCCGCGCGCCGTCGGGTTTGTCGAGCAGGCCGCCCGCGACGGCGAGGCAGGGAAAACCGTCACGTCCCGGCTGGGCCGCAGCAGCCCGCCACCCTCGGAGCGGTGGCGGCGCAGCCAGCAGTCCGCCACCGCGGAGGAACAACGCCGGGCCGATATGCTGGCACGCTCGCGCGGGAGATTCACCCGGAACTTCGTGGTGCAGGGTTCCGCCGCTGACTGGGCCGCCTGTTGGTTGGCGGAACTGCGACGGCGGCTCCGCACCCTGCGCGCGTCAGGCTCTCCCGCCGGGGAGCTGGTCTTCTTCCTGCACGATGAAGTGATGGTCCACTGCCCGGATGATGCCGTTGCCGCCTGCAGCCAGGCCATCGAGGAATCTGCGGCGGCCGCGAAGGAACTGCTCTTCGGCAGGATCCCGGTGGATTTCCCGGTGAGCATCGCCGTCGCCGACTCATACGACAAAGCTAAATAAACAGCGCCAAAATGCCGCCGGGAGCCGCCCGAAATTCGCCGCGGGCGGCGGCCCGGACACCCGGGGTAACGTACCCGCCAGTAGCGTTGCGTCCGCTCTGTGACCCCCTATACGCTCGAAAAGCCCGAAAACGGGGCAACGAACATTGGGGAGGCAGCAGAGTGGCTGGCATATTCGAGATCGCAGCAGACGGAGACGAGTCGTACTTCTTCAAGCTGACCGCGTCGGACGGGACAGTACTTGCTGTTTCACCGCTTTACAACACCATCAGGGGCGCAGCCGCGGGCATCACAGCGGTGCGCGAAAATGCCGCCACCGGCCTGGTGGTGGACCGCTCCACAAGCTGACACGCCCAGCCACCGCGGAGCGTTAGCCGTCGATCCCGAGGAGCCGGGTGCGGTCCCACGGGACGGACCAGCCCAGCTGGTCGAACAGCTGGTTGAGGATCATCCCGGTGAAGCCCCACACCACCACACCGTTGACGGTGAACGCCGGGCTCTGGAACGTCTGACCGGCGCGGCTGACGGTCGCCATGACCCGGTTGTCCGGATCCAGCAGGTCCCGGACCGGCACCCGGAACACCTGGGAGGATTCGCCGTAGTCCACCACCCGGACGGGCGACTGCGACGCCCACCAGCCGAGGACCGGCGTAACCAGGAAATTCCCGCGGGGCAGGGCAAGTTCGGGCATGATGCCGAGGACCTCCACGCCCCGCGGGTCCAGGCCGGTTTCCTCTTCAGCCTCGCGCAGGGCCGCCTCGGTGACGGATTCGCCGGGGTCGATGCCGCCACCGGGGAACGCCACCTGGCCCGGATGGTCGTCCAGGGTCTGCGCGCGCTGGAGCAGAAGGACGTCCAAATCCGCCGGCGCCAGCAGCTTCACCGACGTCGCGGGGACATCGTCCAGCGAGCCGAACAGCATCAGCACGGCGGCGCGGCGCACTCGTTCGCCGGGTTCGACCACCAGCTCGCGCCAGCGCGGATCCGGCGCCGGCGCCGTGCCTGCCTGCACCGCGGCCACGTGGTCGATCAGGTCCTGGCGGGCGGTCACTGCGGCCTCCTCTGCGATGCCATCCGGATTTCGGCGGCCCGGTGGGTTTCCGCCAACAGCTTCCCGAGCAGCTCCTCCTGGCCCGGCGCCAGTTCGTACTTCAGCAGCTTCCTGGCCTTGTCCGGGTCAGTCTCGCCGGCACCGTAGCTCGGACACCAGGTCGCCACCGCGCAGGCCCCGCAGGCCGGCTTGCGCGAATGGCAGACACGCCGGCCGTGGAAGACGACGCGGTGCGAGAGCATGGTCCAGTCCTTCGGCTCAAACAGCTCGGCGACGTCGGCTTCGACGCGGACGGGATCGTCCGAGTCCGTCCAGCCGAAGCGGCGGGCCAGCCGGCCGAAGTGGGTGTCCACCGTGATGCCCGGGACACCGAAGGCGTTGCCGAGGACGACGTTTGCGGTCTTACGTCCTACGCCCGGCAGCTTCACCAGGTCTTCGAGCCGGCCGGGCACCAAGCCGTCGTAGTCGTCGACAAGCCTGGTGCACAGCGCCATCAGGTTCCGTGTTTTGGCCCGGAAGAAGCCGGTGGGTTTGATGATGGCTTCCAGTTCGGCTGCCTCGGCCTCTGCCATGCTCCGGGCATCCGGAAAGCGGGCGAAGAGCAGCGGCGTGATCTGGTTGACCAGCACGTCGGTGGTCTGTGCCGAGAGCACAGTGGCCACCACCAGCTCGAACGGGCTGCGGAAATCCAGTTCGGCGTGCGCGTAGGGGTACTGCTCCGCCAGCGCCTTGTTGATCCGGCGGGCGCGGCGCTTGAGCCCCAGCAGGGACTCCGCGCCCGCCCGCGGCCCGGACTTCGCGTTCAGGACTTTCCCGCCGGGGGTCTTCCCGCCAGGGGGTTGCGCGCTCCCGGGTTCGATCGCCACGGCCCGGTTAGCCGCGTTCGATGTTGCTGAGGTCCCGGAGGACGCCCACACGGCCGTCCGTGTGCTGGACCAGGAACTCGTGGCCGCGGTCTTCCAGAGCGAGCACCCAGCCGCCGGGTTCGACAACGAACGCGGGCGCCCCGGTGCGCTCGTCCACAGCTGTGCGGGGCTGCGCGACGGCGAACCAGAAAGCCTCATAGGCAGGCTGCGGAGCCGCGGCTTCGGGCCGGCTCGCGGGGTCCACGGTGGCGCCGATCGGCTCCTGCGCACGGACCTGCGGTGTCAGCGCGGTGGGGGCCTCGTGGCTTGCGGCCGAAGGCCCGGACGACACCGATGACGCGGCCGACGCGCCCGCAGCGGCCGGTGCGGGTGCGGCCTGAGTCTGCTCGGCGGGAGGAGCCACTACTCCGGCCCCGGCGGGCGGAGCATCTGCCGCCGTCGGCGTCGGGGAAACGGAGGGGACGACGCCGTGCGCCTGGGTGGCCGGCTCGTCGGACGCCGGGCGGTCATTTCCCGCGCCGAAGACGGCACCCGCCTCGATCCCGCTGCCCCCCACAGCGGTGGCGCCGGCACCGCTGTGGGGGGCAGCGCCGGCAGCAGCCGCGGCAGGGCTGGCGCCCGCGTGGGGCGCACCGTTGGACTCCTGGCCCCTGGGGACGTGCGCTGAACTGCCGCCCTGCCTGCCGGGCGCGATCCGCTTCGCCCAGCCGGCCAGCGGGCTGCTGCTTCCCTCTTTGGCGGGCTTGGCTTCGCCAGCGGTCTTGGGAGGCTTCGGGGCGCGCGGCTTCCGGACCGGCTCCGCGGCTTCCCGCGCCACGACGTGGGCCGGCGCTTCGGCGCGGTGCAGGAAATCACCGGCGAGCGCCGGGAACAGCCGCGCCAGCACGGTGGCCGCGAAAAGCCCAAGCGCGCCTACGAGGCCAAGCAGCATGCTCGGCACAAACGCCCCGGCGGCCGCCAGGAAGAAGAACGCCAGGCTGAAGGACGCCACGACAGAGGCGAACTGGTCAATCGAGAGGGATCCGATGCGGATCTTCGTGCCCGGGCTTACCCGGCGCGCAACAAAGAGGGCTGCGACGATCAGCGGCAGCAGGACGCCCAGGCCCAAGAAGAAGAGGCTGCCCAGGTTCCAGAGGTTGTACCGAATGGCGAACATGGGGATCAGGGAGGCGATGAAGAGAATCAGCGTGGAGCCGAAGACGGTGAGGTCGCGGACAGTGAAAGGCCCCAGAACTGCCTCGTTGTTCTTCACGTTCGGCTTATCGACGGTGAAGCGTGGTTGTTCCCCCGGCCCATGGGACTGCGCCGGCCCGGACGGGCTTTCGTTTCGGGAGGGCGCTTGGAGCTGCCCGTTGCTTTGCTCGTTCATTCTGTTCTCCTTAGCTTGGCCGCACTCCGGACAGTGCCGCCTAACGGCAGGCAAAAGCTGGACCGCCAGCGGTCCTGTAGCCCCCATCGGATGTCACAACTCCATCTCAGCCTAGTCAAGTGCAGGACTGATCACTAGCTGGCCGGCCGTCACTCCAGCACCAGCGTGGTGGTTCCTTCGCCCTCCGCGTAAACCAGTGTGATTGTCAGCGGGAGTGTGTCCGCGCCGGCCGGGACGCTGAATTCGTGCGTCGTCGCCGCCAGGTCGGCGGTGCACGGGTTCTGCGCAGGCGCTTCGAAGCGGATGCGCACCCGGTCCGGGGCCGTGACTTCGATCCGGGTCGGAACGGCCGCGCAACTGGAGCTGCCCCACAGGGTGATGCCGAACCGTCGGGGCTTCTCCAGCCAGCCCGCCTCCGGCGTTCCCAGCTTCAGCCGGGGCGCGGGAACGGCGCCCGGCGGAACGGACGGCGCGCCTTGCGTGGCACCCGGCGAAACGGGCGGCGTCGGGAGCGTTCCGCGGTAACTGCGGTCGGCCACGCTGGGCGGTCCGGCGCAGCCGGTCAGCATCGGGGCCACAGCGAGAATGAGCGCGGCGAGCGCCGTTCCGTGCCGCTTCACTGCGGCCACCCGCCGCTGGCGCGGGTTCTGGCCCCAAAGTCTCATCTGCTCCCCCATGTCACTACACGTCGTGGGACCAGTCTCAGTCGTGCGTGCCCGCTCCGCCAGTCCCGGCTGCTCATTGCAGTCCTCCATTCGGCGCTTAATAAACACCGCTCACGGTTCGCTTTGTGACCGGGCGCACGTTCCGTCCGAGGCAGGCGTTAGGGTGTATTTCGGAACAGCTCTTTGCGGTACGCCCGTGACCAGCCGCTGCCCGACGCCGCGCATGCGGCCCGGGAGCGCGGCGGAAACGGACGTCCGTGCAGCACGGATCGATGAATGATGAGGTTCACCATGTCCCAGCAGGCCCCAGGCTCCACCGCGACGACGCCCCCACAGGGCGATGCCTTCGAAAACCTGTCGCAGGAGAACCGCAAGTTCGCCCCCTCTGCGGAATTCGCCGCGAACGCCGTGGTCACCGCCGCGGACTATGCCGCGGCCGACGCCGACCGGCCTGCCTTCTGGGCCAAGCAAGCCCRCGGCCTGCTGAGCTGGAGCAAGGACTTCACCGAAACGCTGGACTGGTCCAACGCACCGTTCGCGAAATGGTTCGTCGGCGGCGAAATCAACGCCGCGTACAACGCCTTGGACCGGCACGTCGAGGCCGGCAACGGGGACCGGGTCGCGATCTACTTCGAGGGCGAGCCGGGCGACACCCGGACCTACACCTACGCGCAGCTCACCGACGAGGTCAAGAAGGCAGCCAACGCGTTCGAGTCCCTCGGTGTGGCCAAGGGCGACCGCGTCGCCGTGTACCTGCCGATGATCCCCGAGGCCGTCATCACCCTGCTGGCCTGCGCCCGGATCGGGGCCATCCACTCGGTGGTCTTCGGCGGCTTCTCCGCGGAGGCGCTCCGGTCCCGGATCGACGACGCCGAGGCCAAACTGGTTGTCACCGCCGACGGCACCTACCGCCGCGGCAAGCCCAGCTCACTCAAGCACGCCGTCGACGACGCGTTGTCCCACGAGGGTGACGGTGACGGCCACACCGTCCAGAACGTCGTCGTGGTCAAGCGCAACGGCCAGGACGTGGACTGGCACGACGGCCGGGACCACTGGTGGTCCGACACGGTCGGGGCCGCCTCCGCGGAGCACACCGCCGTCGGCCACGACTCCGAACACCCCCTCTTCATCCTCTACACCTCGGGCACCACCGGAAAGCCCAAGGGCATCCTGCACACTACCGGCGGCTACCTCACGCAGGGCGCGTACACCCACAAGGCGGTCTTCGACCTGCACCCGGAGACGGACGTCTACTGGTGCACCGCCGACGTCGGCTGGGTCACCGGCCACTCCTACGTTGCCTACGCGCCGCTGATCAACGGCGCCACCCAGGTGATGTACGAGGGTACCCCCGACTTCCCGCACCAGGGCCGCTGGTGGGAGATCGTGGAGAAGTACAAGGTCTCCATCCTCTACACCGCCCCCACCGCGATCCGCACCTTCATGAAGTGGGGCAAGGAGATCCCGGCGAAGTCGGACCTCTCCTCCATCCGGGTCCTGGGCTCGGTGGGCGAACCCATCAACCCCGAGGCATGGATGTGGTACCGGGACGTCATCGGCGCCAACGCCGGAGCTCACGGGGAGAAGAAGGAACACCCGGCACCGATCGTCGACACCTGGTGGCAGACCGAGACCGGCGCGCAGATGATCGCGCCGCTGCCCGGTGTGACGGCCACCAAGCCTGGCTCCGCACAGGTCCCGCTGCCCGGCATCGCCGTGGATGTCGTCGATGAGGCCGGCGAGTCCGTGCCCAACGGTCACGGCGGCTTCCTGGTGATCCGCGAACCGTGGCCCGCCATGCTGCGCGGTATCTGGGGCGATCCGGAGCGTTTCAAGGAAACCTACTGGTCCMGCTTCGAGACGATGTATTTCGCCGGCGACGGCRCCAAGAAGGACGAGGACGGCGACATCTGGCTGCTCGGCCGGGTGGACGATGTCATGAACATCTCCGGCCACCGGCTCTCCACCGCGGAGATCGAATCCGCGCTCGTGTCCCACCCGGCCGTGGCGGAAGCGGCCGTCGTGGGCGCGGCGGACGAGACCACCGGGCAGGCGGTCGTGGCGTTTGTGATCCTGCGCGGGGACGCGGTGGATTCGGGCGAGGCGATGGTGCAGGAGCTCCGCAACCACGTGGGCAAGGAAATCGGGCCGATCGCCAAGCCCAAGACCATCCTGATCGTCCCCGAACTGCCCAAGACCCGCTCCGGCAAGATCATGCGGCGCCTGCTCAAGGACGTTGCGGAAGGCCGGGAGGTGGGTGACGCCACCACGCTGGCAGACAACACCGTGATGGCCCAGATCGCGCGCTCGCTTAAGCAGTAGGCGCAGGCCGCGGCCGGCACCGACGGCGGCGCCGCCCACGTACGAGGGCGACGCCGCCCACGTCTGCGATTACCGGGCGCGGACCACGACGACTTCGAAGGTCGTGGCGGCGGGGCCCGTCGATTTCAGGGTGCGGGGGGGCCCAGGCTGCCCGGCGGATTGCGTTCGCTACGTGAATGTTGCGCATGATGACGCACCAAAAGATTGGGCTTTTGTGCGCGGACCGACCGCCACGGGGACTCCGCACGATGGTCATTTCAGTTCAAGCAGGGGACCCCGCACGGGCCAGAGCCCGCTGTTACGCGATACATTGGCTGGCATGAGCGAAGCCACCCCCACGGACGCCGGCCGCGGCACCATCCTGGTCCTCAACGGACCCAACCTGAATTTGCTGGGCACCCGGGAGCCGGAAAAGTACGGGACGGCCACGCTGGCCGACGTCGAACAACTCGCCAGGGACACCGCCGCAGCGCACGGGCTCGACGTCGAATGCTTCCAGTCCAACCATGAGGGCGCCCTCGTGGACGCGATCCATGCCGCCCGCGGGAAAGCGGTGGGGATCGTCCTGAACGCCGGCGCCTACACGCACACCTCGGTGGCGATCAGGGACGCGATCACGGCGGTCCAGCTGCCCGCCGTCGAAGTCCACATCACCAACGTCCACGCCAGGGAAGCGTTCCGGCACCACTCCTACCTCTCGGACATCAGCAAGGCCGTGATCGCCGGCGCGGGCGTCCTCGGGTACCGGTTCGCCATCGAATATCTCGCCGAACTGCATGCCGGCCAAGACTGACACACTTACTTCTTGATGCACTGCCCGGATGAGACGGCGTTGCCCAGCCCCGGCGCCTGCGCGGCCACGGGACCGAGGTCGTTCATGGTGATCGCGAAGCCGAGCGAGTTTTCGGTGGTGGATTTCGCGAAGACCACGCCGGCCACCTGACCTTCCGCCGTGAGCAGCGGTCCGCCCGAGTTGCCCGGCTGGACGTCGCCGGCGATCCGGTAGACATCCTCAGCCGCAGCGTTATTGCCATAAATGTCCGGGACCAGGACGGTGGCGATGTCGCGCACCGTGGCGGGTTTGGACTGGAACGGGCCGCCGTGCGGATAGCCCGCGAACGCCGCCGGGCTGCCGGCGGGAAGGTTGGAGCTCAGCGGCAACGGCGCGGAGGGCAGCCCGTCGACGGCCAGCACGGCAAGGTCGTGCCGGCTGTCGAAGTAGACGACCCTGCCCGGGAGCGCTCCGCCGCCCGGGACCTCGACGACGGGCTGCGGGACACCGGCCACCACGTGGGCGTTGGTCACCACCCGTCCGGGCGAGACCACGAAGCCGGTTCCGGTCTGGTTCTGCCCGCACTGGTAGGCGGTCCCGGCGATCTTCAGCACGGAGGCGGCCGCCTTGTTCAGCGCCGGGGTGTCGGTGCTGGCATCCGGAACCGCGACGGGCTGACCCCCGATGCCCTCGAAAAGGGTGGGGATCCCGTCGCCGATGACGGCGGAGCGCAATTGGGCCATGGACGTCTTCAGCGGTGTGGGTGTGACGCCGTCGATAAACCCAATCACCTTGGAGTCGGCGAGCTGCTGGGAAACGAAGGGGACACCAAGGGCGCTGATGCTGAACGCCAGCATGGACATCACGAGGGCGGAGACGGCGACGTTGACGCCGCCGCCGGCTACACGGTCGGCCAGCCGGAGCGGGCTGATCTTAACGACGCTCCGGAGGCGCCGGCCGATCGCGGTGCCCAGCCCGTGACCCAACATCATCAGCACCACGGCCGCAGCGATGATCGCGGTGAGCCGCCAGGTGGGGTCATCGACCAGCTTGCTGACGATCGGTACGGACAGGAAGGCGGCCACGGCGCCGGCAGCGAACCCCGCGATGCCGCCGAACGTCACCAGGAAGCCGTTACGCAAGCCGTAGATCAGGTAGGACAGCAGCGTCAGAATCAACGCGAGGTCCAGGATGGTCAAGCCGAACACCGGGGCTCCTTAAGGACTTGTCAGGTCCACATTCTACCGGCGCGGGCCGACAGTTTGTCTGCCGCCTGCAGCGGCGTCCGACGTCGCGACCCGCGGCCAGCTCCGACGCCGAGGCTGAGCGTCCGACAGCTCGGCGGCGTGCTGGGGCGTGCGGCGTCGTCGCGCCCGGCGTCGTTCTCCGGCGTCGTATAGGGGGTTTCGGTGCCAAGTACGTCACAGAAGCCGCAAAATTCTGAAACAATGGCTAAAGCGCCCCAGCCGACACAGCAAGTCAGGAGTTTTCATGGATATCGAGGTATTGCGCCGCRCACCCCTTTTCGCCACGCTCGACGACGAGGCGTTCCGTCTGTTGACGGACGAACTCACCGAGGTGGACCTCTCACGCGGAGCCTCGGTTTTCCGGGAAGGCGACCAGGGTGACCAGCTGTACTTCATCGTCTCCGGCAAAGTGAAGCTCGGCCGCACGTCCCCCGACGGCCGCGAGTCCCTGCTCGCCATTCTCGGCCCCGGCGAACTCTTCGGCGAAATGGCCCTGTTCGACCCCAGCCCGCGCACCGCCACGGCCACGGCCGTCTCCGAAACCCGGCTGGCCGGCCTGCGGAACGAGAGCCTCAACGCCCTCCTGCGCACCCGCCCGGAGGTCTCGGCCCAGCTGCTGCAGGCCCTCGCCCGGCGCCTGCGCCGCACCAACGACTCACTCTCCGACCTGGTCTTCTCCGACGTTCCGGGCCGCGTGGCCAAGGCGCTGCTGGACCTGGCCGACCGCTTTGGCCGCCCCGCGACCGACGGCGTCCTCGTCGCCCACGAACTCACCCAGGAAGAGCTGGCCCAACTGGTCGGCGCCTCCCGCGAGACCGTCAACAAGGCACTCGCAGAATTCGTCCAGCGCGGCTGGCTGCGCCTCGAGGCCCGCGCCGTCGTCATCCTCGACATGCAGCGGCTCCGTCAGCGCTCACGCTAAAGCGTTTCCCAGCACACCGAAGGCCGGCCCGTGGAAACGGACCGGCCTTCGGCGGTTAACGCGTTCAGCGGTTTAGGCCTTCAGCGGTTAGGGCTGGGGTGAGTTGCGTTCGGTGGGGCCGGTGGCGCAGGGCAGGTGCCGTGGTTTCACACGCTCGGGGCATGAGGCTCGGCAGGCTCCTGCGGCCGGGATCCCGCTCCCCCGGAGCATGCCCATTCTTGGCGCCCCGCCGCCCCGGACATGCCCAGTCCCCGCGGCGAGGAATGGGCATAATGCCAGCATGCCCATTGGCCCCGGCTAGCGCAGGGCATGTCCCCAGGCCTGCCCAAGCGCGCGGGGGCATGTCCAGCGGTGGCAACCCCAGAAGGGCATGTCCAGTGGTCAAACAAAGCCAAGAACCAGCCCCGGCGCATGTTCCCACGCCAGCCCAAGCGAGCGGAGGGCATGTCCAACGGTGGCAGGCCCAGAAGGGCATGTCCAGTGCCGGCGAGCAGCCCGGGTCTACCGGACCCGCGGGGGTTCGCCGGCCGCGGCCTTCGCGGCCTCGACCTGCAACATGAGCTTGCCGTCGACCTCCACCAGGGTCGGCTGGTAGGGGTGCGCGGTGCGTTTGTGGCTGAGGTAGGCGATGCAGCCGTTCGCGGCGGCCATCTTCTCCAGCATGATCTCCGAGCCCGGAACCAGGAGTTGGCCCAGCGTCAGGCCCACCGTGTTCGGCTGCCCCACCTCGTCGCCGAGGGCCGTGGTGTCACGCTCGGCGACCACCTTGCGGACGCAGACCCAGCGCGCCCACACGCCCTTGCTGGCCAACATCGAGGGCTGCTGGTTCATCGGCACGGTCGCGGCAAAGTACCTGGTATTGAAACGTCGGTGCGAGAAGTCCGGACTGAGCCAGTTCACCAGCGGTTTGAGCAGGTCGGTCCGCAGGGAAAGTCCGCGCTTGGCCAGCACGTCTGCGAATGCCTTCTCCTGATCGGCCACGGCTTCCCTGACACGCATAATCTCGGCGGTCGAGGTTCCTTCCACGGTGCTGGACAGGTCCGGGCCGGCGAGCAGAATCCCGGTCTCCTCGAATAGCTCCCGGATCGCGCCCACCACATGCCGGCGCACCAGCCCGACGTCGGTGGAACCCAGCTTCTCCGCCCACTGCTGCGGAGTGGGGCCCAGCCAGCCGATGGCGGCGTCGTCGGAGGCCTCCAGTGACCCGCCAGGGAAGGCGAGGACGCCCAGGGGCGAAGTGCCGGGCCGGTAGCCCAGCCAGGTCTCCAGGCCGGTGGGCGAATCCCGCAGCAGGACCACGGAAGAGGCATGGCGTGGGGCCCGCGGGGTCCGCTCGCCGTCTTCAAGCCAGCTGTGGGCTGCCCCCTCCAGATCCGGGGGGAGCACAAACAGGCGTCGTGCTAAGTGTGGCAAGGGAAGTGACCGGCCCTCTAGGTGAATTCTGCTATTAGTTCGACCTCGACGGGCGAGTCGAGCGGCAGCACCGAAACGCCGACGGCGGATCGTGCGTGCTGGCCTGCGTCGCCTAGGACCTTGCCCAGGAGCTCGGAGGCGCCGTTGATGACACCGGGCTGGCCGGTGAACGAGGGATCGGAGGAGACGAAGCCGACCACCTTGACGATCCGCGTGATGCGGTCCAGATCGCCGATCACGCTTTTCACGGCGGCCAGCGCGTTGACGGCGCAGACCTCGGCGTAGCGTTTGGCTGCGTCCGGGGACACCGTCGGCTCATCCGAGGCGCCCTCGGTCCCGGACGAGACCTTGCCGGTGGCCTCGAGCTTGCCGTCGATGAAGGGCAGCTGGCCGGAGGTGTAGACGTGGTTGCCGGAGATGACGGCGGGGACGTATGCGGCCACCGGGGCGGCCACCGCGGGAAGCGTGAGGCCAAGCTCGGCGAGGCGCTGTTCGACGGCGGACGACGCGCCGGGGGCGGCGGCAGTCCCGCCGGCACCGGCGCCGGTTCCGGCACTGTCCGCGGGGCTATCTACCGCGGCCGGGGCAGCCGTTTCGGGGGTACTCATGGCTAGTTCTTCTCCCGCTTCAGGTAGGCAACGAGGCCGTTTCCGTCGGGGCCCGGAACAACCTGAACAAGCTCCCAGCCGTCGTCGCCCCACTGATCCAGAATCTGCTTCGTCGCGTGGATAATGAGCGGAATCGTGGCGTACTCCCATTTGGTCATGAAGTAAAGCCTAGTCCTTGCCGGTAAAGTGGAAAACATGGCGACTGGCAAGAACCCTTTATTCGACACGGCCACCACCCTCGGAAAGATCATTCTCTTCCTTGGCGTGAGCGCGATTTGTGGTGTGCTCGTGGCGGGACTGCTGGTCCCCGCCGCCGCCCTCTCGGGCAACACGGCCAGCGGGTCGATCAAATTCTTTGAGACCCTGCCGGCCGAGCTGCAGGTTGATCCGCCGAGCCAGGCGACCACGATCCTTGCCGCCGACGGCAGCGTGATCGCCAGCGTCTTCTCGGAGAACCGCACCCGCGTGTCGCTGGACCAGATGTCGCCCTACATCAAGGACGCGGTGATCTCCATCGAGGACAGCCGCTTCTACGAGCACGGCGGCGTGGACACCACCGGCATCCTTCGCGCCCTCGTCAGCACCGCCCGCGGCAACAAGCAGGGTGCGTCGACCATCACGCAGCAGTACGTCAACAACGTCATCAACTCCTCTCTGGAGTCCGAGGGTAAAAGCGACCAGATCCTCCTCAACGGCGTCAACAAGGGCGTGGGGGACAAACTCCGCGAGATGAAGCTCGCGATCGCCTTGGAGAAGAAGTTCACCAAAGAACAAATCCTTGAGGGCTACCTCAATATCGTGTTCTTCAACCGGGACGCCTACGGCATCGAGGCGGCGTCGAAGTTCTTCTTCAGCACCAGCGCCAAGGACCTCTCCCTGCCGCAGGCCGCGCTGCTGGCCGGACTGGTCAACAGCCCGTCCTTCTACGACCCGATCGTCCACCCGGATAACGCCAAGGTGCGCCGCGACCTGGTACTCAAGGCCATGCTGAGCCAAGGCAAGATCAAGCAGCCGGACTACGACGCGGCCGTAGCGACTCCGGTGGAAACCAAGGTGACCCAGGCCAAACAGGGCTGCCAGAACGCTGCGATGGCGCCCTATTTCTGCGACTACGTCCTGCACCTGTTGCAGAACAACCCGGCGTACGGTGCGGATGAGGCCACCCGTACGCGGAAGATCGTCCGCGGCGGCCTGACCATCAAGACCACTCTGGACCCCAAGGCCCAAGCCGTCGCCCAAGCCCAGGTGGATGCCTCGGCCGGGGCGAACCCGGACAAGTGGGGCGCTGCCCTGGTCTCGGTCCAGCCCGGCACCGGCCAGATCACCAACATGGCCCAAAACACCGTCTGGTTGCCCGCTGAGGGCAAGTTCAATACCCAGATCAACTTCAGCGTCGATAAGCTCGACGCGAAGGGCAACGACCTCGGCGGCCTTGGCGGCGCCCAGCCGGGATCGACGATGAAGCCGTTCACCTTCGCGGAATGGCTCAATGAGGGCAAGTCGATGAACACGGTGCTCAACGGCGCCGTGCGGAAGTACCCGCTGAACTTCCCCTGGCGGAACTCCTGCGGCGTGACCRCCGGCGCGTACAACACCGCGGAGAAGGGCCTCGGTGCGGCAGACGACCTGCAGAACGCCGAAGAAACCTGGTACCGCCCCCTGACCGTACTCGAGGGCCTCTACAACTCCATCAACACCATCACCTTCGCGTCCGCTGCCCAACTGGACTTCTGCGGCATCCAGAAGACTGTTGACGCCGTCGGGCTGCACTCCGGCCTGCCCACGACGGACCAGGACGGGAAGATTGTGTTGGACGCGAACGGTAACGTCAAGGATCCGAACCCGAAGATCAACATGTTCTCCACCGGCAACCTGCTGGGTTCCACCCAGACTTCGCCGCTGTCCATGGCCAGTGCCTTCGCGACCTTCGCCAACGACGGCAAGTACTGCGAACCGATCGCCATCACCTCCGTGACGGATGCAACCGGCGCCCAACTCCCGGCACAGGCCACCAGCTGCCGGGACGCCATCAAGCCCGAGGTCGCCCGCGGCGTGAACTACGCACTCCAGGAAGTCCTGAACAGGGGATCCGGCGCGCTAATCAAGCCGAGGATCTCCACCCGGACCAACTTCCCGATCGGGGCGAAGACCGGTACCTCGAACAACAACGAGTCCACGTGGGTGGTGGGCCACACCACCGGCCTCGCCACCGCGTCGTGGTTCGGTGACCCGCTGGGCAACCAGAGCCGCCCGGGCCAGAACATCACCATTAACGGCCAGTTCTACAAGGGCATTGACGGTTACATGATCGCCGGTCCGCAGTGGTCCAACTTCATGGCGCAGATTGCCCCGGCCTACGGCACCAACCCGTTCCCGGCCCCGCCTTCGAATATGGTCTCAGGGGGCTACACAGCTCCGGTGCCGAGGGTGTCCACGCAGGCAACAGCTCCGGCGGCTCCGGCGGCGCCGGCAACGACGCAGGCGACGCCGGCCCCCAGCGACAGTGCCCCGCCGGCTGCCGTTCCCGGCACCCCCCCGACGACGCCGTCCACAGGCACCGGCGGGTAACGGATGCCCGCCACCAGAACGCTGGCAAGCCGCGCCCGGAGCATCGGGCGCGGCTTTGCCGTGACCGCGGCCGCCGGAGTAGCCGCTGGCGCCGCGGCAGCGGGCTACGGTCTTTGGGAGAAGAACCAGTTCGTCCTGCGGGAAGAAACCCTTCCGATCCTGCCACCCGGCTTCGGACCGCTGCGCGTGCTGCACCTGAGCGACATCCACTTCGTGCCGGGCCAGCGCCGGAAGGCCGCCTGGCTCGCGTCCCTCGCCGAACTAAGACCGGACCTGGTGGTCAACACCGGAGACAACCTCAGCCACCCTGACGCCGTGGGTCCCGTCCTGGAAGCCCTGCGTCCGCTGCTGGAGTACCCCGGCGTGTTCGTTCCCGGCTCGAACGACTACTACGCCCCACGATTCAAGAACCCGGCATCGTATTTCTTCGGACCCTCTAAACGGCCGAAGAGCCCCGTGGCACTGGACTGGCCGCGGCTCCGGGCCGGTTTCGGCATGGAGGGCTGGGTGGACCTGACCAACCGCTGCCAGTCACTGGTCATCAAGGGCCTGCGCGTGGACTTTTCCGGCGTGGACGATCCGCACCTGCGCCTTGAACGGTACGCAGGCTGGCCCCGCGGCACCAGGGGCCAGGACGCCAAGCCGCACCTGCGGATCGCCGTCGCCCATGCCCCCTACCAGCGGGTGCTGGACCATTTCACCGACGACGCCGCGGACTTGCTGCTGGCCGGGCACACCCACGGCGGGCAGATCTGCATCCCGGGCTACGGGGCACTCGTGGCCAACTGCGACCTCCCCACCTGGCGCGCCAAGGGGCTTCAGAAAGGTCACAGACCTCCGGTCCAAGCTTCACTACCAGGCAC
>NZ_JBFRFD010000015.1:0-17432 GCF_052114645.1 Arthrobacter sp. 2YAF22_2 | reverse complement strand
CAATCGGCATAAGGAGGAAGTCAAAGTGAAAACACGCCTGCTGGGAGGCATCGTCGCATTTGTGCTGGCAATAGTCGGCACCGTCCTACTGGTCTCATACGTATCCGCGTCCGAGGCGAGGGCCCAAAAGGACCTGCAGCCTGTGGAGGTGCTAGTCATTCAACAACAGGTTGCGAAGGGCACTGATCTCGAAAAAATTCGGAGTGCGGTGAAACTGACCTCGCTACCGGCGGCGTCGGTGCCCAACGGCGCGCTGAAGAGCCTGGAAGGCCTGAACGGGAAGGTCGCCGCGGCAGATCTGCTGCCGGGTGAAGCGCTACTGGGTGCAAGGCTGGCTGATCCTGACAGCTTGTCCGCGCCAGGCACCGTTCCGGTTCCCGCCGGGATGCAGGAGATCTCGGTTCAGCTGGAGGCCCAGCGGGTGGTCGGTGGACGCATCGCAGCCGGCGACACTGTGGGCATTGTCGTCCTCTTCGACAAGGGCGCCGTAAAGGATGCCCCTGATGTGGAGTCCGGGCAACAGATTTTTCACAAAGTCCTGGTAACGAGCGTCCAACGTTCCTTGGCGAAGACAGCTGGCACGGCTCCCGCCGGAACCACTGCTGAGCAGCAGGCCAATACGGAATTGCCCACCGGGCAGTTGCTCGTAACGTTTGCCCGCAACGACGCCGATTCAGCCAAGATCGCGTTCGGGGCCAACTTCGGAACCTTGTGGCTGACCAAAGAACCCTCGTCCGCCACCGAAGGCACCCCGGTGATTGTCAAGAAGCCGGAGCTGTACCGATGAGCAGATTCGTAGCCATCACAGCAGATTCAGATTTCGAAGCACGTGCCAGGCAGGCGGCTTCCCGCCTGCACGGAACATTTCACGGAATCGTGGCAAACTTCCTGCCGCCGGGCCCGGACGACGTCTTGCGTACCCTCTCGGGCGATCTCGTCGAAGTCATTCTGCTGGGACCTGGCCTCCCGGTAGACGATTCCATCAGGCTCGCCAGTCTCTTCGACCTCCAATATCCGGAGATCAGCGTGGTGCTGGTCACCGAGGACGAGTCGAGCATCGCCTTGCCCGCGATGCGGGCAGGAATCAGGGACCTCCTGGAGCCTGGCGCCGACGTAGGCGCCATCCACATCATGCTTGAACGCGCCAGCCTCGCGGCTGCTGGACGGCGTCGAGGTCTCGGGAACAGCGTTGAACCGTTGACCGGGAGCGGACGAATCATCTCAGTCATGTCGCCCAAGGGCGGTGTGGGAAAAACGACCGTCACCACGAACCTCGCGGTCGGGCTCGCAAAAATGGCTCCGATGGGCGTTGTGGTGGTGGACCTGGACCTRCAGTTTGGCGACGTGGCGTCCGGGCTAATGCTGGAACCCGAGAAGACCATCGCCGATGCCGTAAAGGGTGCGGCCGCGGGCGACAGCCTGGTGCTCAAGTCATACCTGACCCTACACACATCGGGCATCTATGCGCTCTGTGCACCCCTCAACCCGATAGAGGCCGATCAGATAACCGGCGAACAGGTCTCCCGGTTGCTCGTCCAGCTGGCCAGCGAGTTTAAATATGTTGTAGTGGACACCGCCCCAGGACTCGGGGAACATGTTCTCGCCACGCTCGAACAGGCCACAGACGGCGTTTGGGTTTGCGGTATGGACATCCCGAGCATCAAGGGCCTTCGGACAGGATTCTCAATCCTGACCGAGCTTGCCCTGCTGCCCCCAAATCGGCATGTGGTGCTTAACTTTGGCGATCGCCGCAGCGGACTGACGCTTCAGGACGTGGAGGCGACCATTGGCTGCCCTGTGGATGTTGTACTCCCCCGGTCACACTCGGTGCCCTATTCCACGAACAAGGGCGTACCCCTGCTGCAGGAAGCATCCAAGGATGCCGTGGCGAAGGGGCTGCGTCAGCTCGTCGAGCGGTTTGATCCGAATTGGGATCAAAGGCCCCACAAGAAGCTTCACCGAAGGGCGGTAGTCCAATGACACTTGCAGATCGCTTCGAATCCGTCCGCAGCCAGGCAATCAAGCAGCAGCCAGTTTCCCCTCGGACCGAGATCCCGTGGGCAGGGACAGCTCAGAGCGTTGCGAATGAGTCCCCCTGGAATGAACCAGGCTCAAAAGATCACAGTGCGGAGGCCAACGACGCACTGACGGCGGTAAAGGACCGCGCCGGCGCGGCCCTCTATGAGCGGATGGGCAGCCGGATCTCGGACTCTTCGCTGGACGAGGGAGAGTTGCACGATTACGCCAAAGACGAACTGCGCGCCATCATCGAAGAAGACGAGATTCCACTGACCTCCGGTGAACAGCAGCGGCTGGTCCAGGAGATCCTGGATGATGTCATCGGCCTAGGCCCGTTACAGAAATTCCTTGCTGACGATGCAGTGACAGAAGTAATGGTCAACGGCCCGGATAAAATCTATGTGGAACGGGGCGGCAAGCTCTTCCTTACCGGTTCCCGCTTCACGTCCGAGGAACATTTGCGCCGAATTATCGAGCGGATTGTCACCAAAGTCGGCAGGAGAATCGACGAATCGTCTCCGCTGGTGGACGCTCGCCTGTCCGACGGCTCGCGGGTCAACGCCATTATTCCGCCGTTGGCAGTCAACGGGGCATCGCTAACGATCCGAAAATTCGGCCAGGTTCCCTTGACGGTCAACGATCTCATCTCGTTTGGCACCATCTCTCCCGAAATCGCCGAGCTCCTGAATTCCTGCGTCCTCGCCAGACTCAACGTCATCGTGTCCGGAGGAACCGGGACGGGCAAGACGACATTGCTCAACGTCTTGTCGTCCTTCATTCCTGCTGACGAGCGGATTGTCACCATCGAGGACGCCGTCGAACTTCAACTGCAGCAGGAACATGTGGTCAGGCTCGAAAGCCGGCCGAGGAACATCGAAGGCAAAGGCGAAATTAGCATCCGGGACCTCGTCCGGAACTCGCTGCGCATGCGCCCGGACAGAATCATTGTTGGCGAAGTCCGCGGCGGCGAGACCCTCGACATGTTGCAGGCCATGAACACGGGCCACGACGGTTCGATCTCAACGGTGCACGCCAACACGCCCCGCGACGCCATCGCGAGGCTCGAGACCCTGGTCCTCATGGCCGGTATGGACCTGCCGCTCCGTGCCATTCGCGAGCAGATCGCCTCGGCGGTGAACCTGATTGTGCACATTTCGCGCCTCCGGGACGGTACGAGACGAGTCACCCACGTGACGGAAGTCCAAGGGATGGAAGGCGACGTCGTCACGCTTCAGGACGCCTTTACTTTTGATTACAGCGCAGGGATGGACTCGAACGGGCGGTTCCAGGGGCGGTCGATTCCCACCGGTGTCAGGCCCCGCTTCGTAGATCACTTCGCGGATCTGGGTATTGCCCTCTCCCCGGCCGTCTTCGGGACCTCGCCGATTGGCGGTGGTTACCGGTGATCGCTAGCCCGATTCTGTTGGTTCTGGGCGTCCTGCTTTGCTTCGCCTCGCTGGTGTCCCTCTTCGTAGTGACTTTTCGTGGCCGCGAATCCAACATCGATTTGTCGCGCAGGAGACCAGGTGTTGCCGAGCAACCGTCGGCCCTCACCCGGTTTGCGGCATCGGCTTCTTCCTTTGTCGACCACAATGTCAGCCGGAATGCCAGCTTTGGATCCGCCAACTCGTTGGAGGAAGCAGGGCTGCGCCTGCGCCAGGCTGACTACATTCTGCTGCTCGGGTGTATCGCCGTCACAGCGGGTGTCGTCGGTTTTGTTTTGGCCGGGCTGATACTGGCTCTGCTGTTCGTGCTGTTGACGCCAATCGCCGGGATGCTGTTCCTGAACATTATGGCCGGCAGGCGTCGCGCGAAGTTCGATTCGCAGCTTGGCGACACTGTGCAGATGCTCTCCGGCGGACTGCGCGCCGGTCACAGCCTGCTCCGAGCGGTGGACGCCGTCGCGAAGGAGTCCGATGCGCCGACTTCGGAGGAATTCGCGCGGCTGGTAAATGAGACCAGGCTGGGACGCGATCTGAAAGACTCCATGGCCGACTCAGCGCGACGCATGAGGAGTGAAGACTTCGACTGGACTGCCCAGGCGATCGAGATTCACCGGGAAGTCGGCGGCGACCTGGCGGAGGTGCTGGACCATGTGGGCGAAACCATCCGCGAACGGATGCAGATCAAGGGTCAGGTGAAATCCCTTAGTGCCGAGGGAAAGCTGTCAGCCTACATTCTCATCGCTTTGCCCGTCGGGATCTTTCTGTTCCTCAGTTTCTCCAACCCGGGCTACCTCGGCGTCCTTTACACAAGCGTGCTCGGCTGGATACTGCTCGGGTTTGCCGTTGTTTTGCTGGCCCTCGGGTCGTTTTGGCTGAGCCGTGTCGTCAAGATCAAGTTTTAGGGGGAAATAAGCATGAGCGTAATGGCGTGGTTCATAGTGGCGATCATCATTGTTCCCTGCTCGGTGATGGTCTGGGCAGTGATATCAGTCGACCGGACAGGCCTGGCTGCGGTCCGCAGCAATTTGGGAAAAGTTAAGGGAGCGTCAGGGACAGCTACCGGCGGCGTCGATGCCCCGTGGCTCGCGCAGCTGGGCCAGCGTTTGGCGCCGAAGGGGTATCCGGCATGGCTGGACAAGTTGCTCGCCAAGGCCGGTAGGCCAGCGGGCCTGCCCTTGGAGCGTCTCCTGGTGATCAAGCCGGCACTTGCCTTGGTGGCGGGCCTTCTGGGGGTTCTGTATGTTGCCAAGACTCCAACCGGCACAACGATTCTGCTGGCTGTGTTTGTGACGGTCCTCGCGTACGTCGTTCCAGACCTGCTGCTGCACAGTCGGGGTGCGAAGCGCCAGGAGGCAATCGAATTGGAACTACCCAGCACCCTGGACCAAATGCTGATTTCGGTAGAGGCCGGACTTGGCTTCGAATCAGCAATGGCGCGTGCGGGCCAAAACGGTAGTGGCCCGCTGGCCGCGGAGCTCCTTAGGACCCTGCAGGACATGCAAGTCGGCAGGAGTCGCCGGGAAGCATATCTCTCCATGGCCGAACGCACCGGAGCCCCTGACCTGCGGAGCTTCGTGCGGGCGGTTGTCCAGGCGGATGTGTACGGCATCGCGATAGCAAGCGTGCTGCGGACGCAGGCCAAGCAAATGAGGATCAAGCGGCGGCAGCGTGCTGAAGAGAAGGCAATGAAGCTTCCCATCAAGGTGCTTTTCCCCCTAATGCTGTGCATCCTGCCCGTACTCTTCATCGTCATCCTGGGCCCGGCCGTCATCAACATTGTTGCGGCCTTCTCGCATATGTAGGAGCAAAAACTCCGTTACAACGGCGCCCCATGGCGCCCCCATGACCGGACCCTCTCGGCACCCAGAGCCGAGAGGGTCCTCCTAGGCAGGACCCTCTCGGCACCCAGAAACCGAGGGGGTCCTCCTTGCGTCCGACGCCGAGTACCTGCACTGTCAGCAACTCCACCGCAGAATTCGCGCAGTATAACTACAGCAATCGTGCAGTTTGGGAAGCCTTGGCGCAGGATGCCGCAAAGTCGATTCTTCGGCGTGTCGGCGCTTGCTAAGTTCCTCTCAGAGCTGGTGCAGGGCCAGCCGCCCAACTCGCTCAGGAGTCCCGATGCTTTCTCTTATCGCAACCCTTCAGACACTAGGCTTTACTGCCAAAAACCGCCTTCGCGAAGAGAAGGGCGCAACGGCTGTGGAATACGGCATCATGGTTGCCCTCATTGCAGTCGCCATCATCGTCGCCGTTGGCCTGTTGGGCACCCAGCTGAACGCGCTCTTCGATAACGTCACCAGCAAGCTGGCCCCGAAGCCGTAGCGGCGCCATCCAGACAGGACGAATGGTGCGGTGAAGGGTCTTCCTTCACCGCACCGTTCGTCGCACCCGGACCCTAGGCAGCCAACGCCCCATCCGAAGAAAGGTCGCTACGCATGCGTGAGGGCAGAGAGCGCGGGGCTGTCGCGGTGGAGTTCGCACTCCTGGCGCCCCTCCTGATTCTGCTGCTGCTCGGCATTATGGAATTCGGCCGTGCCTACAACGCGCAGATTACGCTCTCCAATGCTGCCCGCGAGGGTGCACGCGTGATGGCGATCGGTGGCAGCCCTACTGCGGCCCTCAGCGCGGCCAAAAGCGCAGCGACCACGCTAAACCCAGGACTTCAGGACGGAAAAATAGTCTTTTCGTTTCAAACGACGCCTTCGACAACACCGGCACCCACGGCTTGCGCAGCGGAGCGCCAAGTGACTTTGACAATCACCTACAACCTCAGCACGATGACCGGAATCGCGGGGCCATTCGCCATGACGGGCATGGGGACAATGCAATGTGGCGGATGACAAAGCGAGCTGATACCGAGCGCGGCGCGATCAGCGTGGTCGTCGCACTCGCCATGGTCTGCCTGCTGGGTTTCGCCGCCCTGGCCGTTGACGTGGGTGCACTTTACGCCGAGCGTRCCCAGGTCCAGAATGGCTCGGATGCGGTGGCCCTCATGGTGGCCCAAAAGTGCGCTAAGAGCATCAGCGACCCGGAGTGTTCCGGCACTTGGCCACGGCCCAGCGGACTCGCCGGCAACTTGGCCAACGGCAATGCCGTGGACGGCATGACCAACATCAAATCCATCACCCTCGACAAGACCAAGGGGACCGTCTCGGTGGCCACCGGGGCGAAGGAAACGCGTACCGCCACCAACAACATTTCCCTCTTCTTCGCCCGGGCCCTTGGCATTTCGCAGGCCGAGGTGGGAGCGGCTTCGTATGCCCAATGGGGTTCACCGTCCCGAGGGACGGTGATTCTCCCCCTGGTCATCGCCGAGTGCAAGTTCAATTTGAGTCCCGGCGCTTCCGTTGCGGCTGAGCAAGTCCTCGAATTCGGCAGCGGCTGCGGACGGGTTCCTGGCGGATTCGGTTGGATTCAGAGTAGTAGCACGCAATGCAGCATGACTCTCGGCGTCGGCAGTCCCAGCGATTCAGGATCATGGTTTGTCAGCGACCCTGGGGCCAGCGCGCCGACCCGGTGCACTGCCGCCGACCTTAGCAAAATGAACAATCAAACGGTTCTTTTCCCGCTCTACGACCTGGCGACCGGAACCGGTAATAACGCGAAGTACTTTATCAAAGGCTTCGCGGCCTTTTACGTCACCGGCTACCAGTTCGCCAGTATCGGCTGGACCGCCGGCGGCACGATCGCCAACAAAACGATCCGTGGCCATTTCGTCAGGTTCGTCTCCTTGTCCGAAGCCTTCGAACTCGGGAGCGCACCCGACTACGGTGCCGACATTGCCCATCTCACGCTTGGAGTACCCGCATCGTGAAGTCACGACTACTCGCCGGGATCGCCGCCGTGGTCCTGGCCATCATCGGCGCCGTTCTCGTGGTGTCATACGCCCACGGCGCGGACGAGCGTGCCGTCAAGGACCTCGATCCTGTGGATGTCCTGGTGGTGGCAAAGGCGGTACCGGCCGGCACCGCCGTGGAAAGCCTCCTGCCCTTCCTGGCCGCCCAGAAGCTGCCAGGAACCGCCGTGGCCAAGTCCGCGCTGCATAGTCTCGACGGCCAGGCCGGCAAGGTCACCGCCGTCGAACTCCTGCCCGGTGAGCAACTGGTAGCTGAACGACTGACCGCACCGGAAACCGCGCAGTCGAGCGGAGCCGTGCAGGTTCCGGACGGACTCCAGGAGATTTCGTTCCAGCTCGATCCCCAGCGCGTTGTCGGGGGACGGCTGGCGGCCGGGGACCACATCGGCATCTTCATCTCGTTGAAGAACGGCGGCCTCGAGGCGAAGCCGGACAAGGAGACGACGCAACTGACACTCCACAAGGTCCTGGTGACGGCAGTGCAACGGGCTCCCGCGGCCACCCCGTCCCCCCAGCCCTCTCCCGGCGCCTCTGGTGCGCCGCCTGAGGATACGTCGTTGCCCACCGGAGCGTTGCTGCTGACGGTCGCCGTGAACGACGTGGACGCCACCAGGATCGTCTATGGCTCCGAATTCGGCACGCTTTGGCTGAGCAAGGAGCCGCTCAATGCCAAGGACAGCGGCCGCCCTGGAATCATGACGAAACCGGAGGTCTACAAGTGAGCCGCTTTGTACTGATCACACCCAATACCGACTTCGCTTCCCGCGTCCGTCAGGCTCTGGCCGGCGGCTTGCCGGGGGGTCTACAGACGTTCGCCTTCGTCAATCCATCCGATCCCGGAGAGTTGTTCGCGAAGCTCGATCAGGAGCGTCCCGAAGTCCTGATTCTCGGACCGGAAGTGCCCGTGGAGGACGCTTTACGACTGGCCACGGTCTTCGACATTCAGCTTTCCGAGCTCAGCGTCATTCTGGTGGGAGAACCGGACCCGGATTTCTTACTGCTGGCTATGCGCGCCGGCATCCGGGATGTTCTCAGCCCAAACGCCGACGCCGCCCAGATCCGGGTCATGCTGGAACGAGCCTGCCAGTCCTTTGCCAGCAAGAACAGGTCCGCCGCCGTTCAACAGCCTGACGCCCCAAAGGGTCTGGTGATCGGCGTCTTCTCGCCCAAAGGCGGCGTCGGCAAGACCACAATTGCCACCAACATCGCCATCGGGCTGGGTCAGGTGGCCCCCATGAGCGTGGTCATCGTGGACCTGGACCTGCAATTCGGAGACGTCGCCTCAGGGTTGTACCTCCACCCGGAGCACACCGTGACCGATGCGGTCTCGTCCTCGGCGAGCCACGATTCTCTGGTACTGAAGGCCTTCCTGACCGTCCACCCCGGTAATATCTATGCTCTCTGCGCTCCAAGGAGTCCCGAAGAAGCGGACAATATCACCCCCGCGCACGTGACGCGCCTGCTCGGGCAGCTCGCGGAACAGTTCCAGTACGTCATAGTGGACACGGCCCCCGGTTTACCGGAGGTCGGGCTGGCCGCCCTCGAGCAGTGCACTGACGTCGTCTGGGTAACAACCATGGATGTCCCCAGCATCCGGGGGCTCAGGTCCGGCCTCGAGATCCTAAGACGGCTGGACCTCCTGCCCGAGACGCGTCATGTCGTCTTGAACATGGCCGACGCTGCATCTGGCCTTAGCGTCCAGGACGTGGAAGCCACCATCGGTGCACCCGTCGACGTAAGCATTCCACGGTCCAAGGCTGTAGCTTTTTCCACCAACCGGGGCATACCTGTACTCCAAGAGGGACGCATGGACCCGGCCGTCAAAGGCCTGCGGCAGCTGGTTGAGCGGTTCGATCCGGCGTGGCGTGCCAGGGCGAAGAGGAAACTGCACCGGAGAGTGGTGGTCCAGTGAAGCTCTCTGAACGGCTCGCCGCTGCTGAAGGCGGGCCAGCGGCTGCGACCAGCCCTGCTCCGGAGCCCGTCCCAGCCGTCCAGGCCGCGCCCCTCCAAATACTCAAGTCCCCGGCGGCCTTGGAGCGGCAGCGCACGGCGGTGGCAGCCCCCACTTTCGAAGAGCAAACGGACTCGCACAGGTCTGCGGGCCAGCAACCGGTGGATGTCTTCGCCGCACTCAAGCAGCGCGCCGCCACCGCCCTGTTCGAGCGCATGGGCGCACGTTTCAATGATTCCGCCATCACGGAAAGCGATCTGCGCTCGTCCGCCCGTGAAGAACTCACCCGCATCATCGATGCTGAGCAGGTGCCCTTGTCCGGAGAGGAACGCCTCCGGCTGGTACGGGACGTGGCAGACGACGTGTTGGGCTACGGACCGTTGCAGCGACTCCTCGATGATTCAGCGGTGACGGAAATTATGGTCAACGGCATGGACCAGATCTATGTCGAGCGTCATGGCAAGCTCACGCTCACCGAATCGCGGTTCAGTTCCGAAGACCATCTGCGCAAGGTGATCGAGCGCATCGTATCCAAGGTGGGCCGACGCATCGACGAGTCATCCCCGCTCGTTGATGCACGCCTCGAGGACGGTTCCCGCGTCAACGCCGTCATCCCGCCCCTGGCGGTGGGCGGTTCCTCGCTGACGATCCGAAAATTCAGCAAAGTGCCGCTCACGGTCCAAAACCTCATCGAATTCGGCACCCTGACCCCCGAGATGGCCGAGCTCCTGAACGCCTGTGTGAAGGCAAAGCTCAATATCATCGTCTCTGGCGGCACGGGCACCGGCAAGACCACCCTGCTGAACGTACTTTCATCGTTCCTGCCCCATGACGAGCGCATCGTGACGATCGAGGACGCCGTCGAACTCCAGATCCAGCAGCGGCACGTCGTCAGGCTCGAAAGCCGTCCGCCGAACACCGAAGGCAAGGGCGAGGTCACCATCCGCGAGCTGTTGCGGAACTCCCTGCGTATGCGTCCGGACCGAATAGTGGTCGGCGAGGTTCGTGGCGGGGAATCGCTGGACATGCTCCAGGCCATGAATACCGGCCACGACGGCTCGCTGTCCACGGTGCACTCAAACTCGCCCCGAGACGCCGTCGCCCGTCTGGAGACCTTGGTCCTGATGGCGGGAATGGACCTGCCGCTCCGCGCCATCCGCGAGCAGATCGCCTCCGCCGTCAACCTGATCATCCAGATATCCCGGCTACGCGACGGCAGCCGCCGCATCACCCACGTCACGGAGGTTCAGGGCATGGAAGGGGACATCGTCACGCTGCAGGACGCGTTCGTCTTCGACTACTCCGCCGGTGTGGACGTCCACGGCAGGTTCCTTGGCAAACCGGTCCCCACCGGGATCCGCCCGCGGTTCATCGACCGCTTCGAAGACTTTGGCATCCATGTCTCTCCCAGCGTTTTTGCAGCTCCCTTGACCCCAGCCGGAAGGCAGTGAACCCGCCATGACGATGCTGCCCATTGGTGTTGGCCTGTTCTCAGTTGCCCTGCTGCTACTCGGTTTCGCGTTGCTAGCCCCGCGAGGCGCACGCGTGCCGACGGACCGGCGCCGGCCCGTCCAGAACCGGCCGGACTCGCAACTGACCCGGTTCGCCGGATCGGCCGTCCACTTGTTCGACGGATACTTCGCGCAGCGGAAAGTCAGGCTCTTCAGCAGGGATGCACTCGAGAACGCGGGGCTCCGGATGGGCCAGTCCGATTTCTTTGTGCTGGTCCTGGCCGGTGCGCTCGTCGGCGCATTGGCGGGCTTCGTCGTCGCGGGCCCTCTGCTGGCGATCCTGTTCGTCCTGCTGGTGCCGCTGGCGGGGCACCTCGTTATCGGCTTCCTCACGGGCAAACGCCGCAGCCTGTTTGACCAGCAACTTGGTGACACCCTTCAACTCCTCTCCGGCGGCCTCAGGGCAGGGCACAGCATTCTACGGGCCATCGACGCGGCAGCCACGGAATCGCAAAGTCCGACGGCGGAAGAGATGCGCCGGGTCGTCACGGAAACGAGCCTCGGGCGCGATCTCCAGTCCTCCCTTACCGACACGGCCGAGCGGATGCGGAACGATGATTTTGTCTGGATAGCCCAGGCCATCCAGATCAACCGTGAGGTGGGCGGGAACCTCGCCGAAGTCCTGGACCAGGTGGGCGAGACCATCCGCGAGCGCAGCGAAATCAAGGGCCACATCAAGTCSYTSGCRGCCGAGGGAAAGTTCTCCGCCTATATCCTCATGGCGATGCCGTTCGGCATCGTAGCGATGCTCATGCTCGCCAACCCAGGCTATATGAACTCCATGTTCAGCCACCCGCTGGGTTGGATCATGATTGGAGCGTCCCTCATCATGATGACCATCGGTGGTCTGTGGATGCGCAAGATCATCGATTTGAAGTTCTGAGGTGCCCGTGGACCCTTCGGTACTGATCGCCCTGCTCCTGGTCTCCCTGCCGCTCGGGTATCTTGTCTGGGCAGCGCTCTCCGTCGATCGGAAGTCCCACCGGGCAATCCGCGAGCTACTGGCTGCAGGCACGGAGACCGCTGAGTCCGCCGAGGTTCAGCGGACCTCGCTGCTGGAACGGATCGGTTACCGTCTGACGCCGGCCGGATATGTCCGCAAACTCGATAAGCTCCTGTCCCTGGCTGGCCGCCCCACCTCCCTGCCCCTCGGACGCGTGCTGGCGGCCAAGCCCCTGCTCGGCCTGACCGGCGTCTTGCTGGGCTTCTACATCAGCGCTTCGGGTTCCACCCCCGTCATCAAGCTGGTAGGGCTCTTTGTGGTCCTGCTGGGTTACTTCATCCCGGACCTCCTGCTGTACAGCAAGGGCCAGGAGCGGCAGAAGATCATGCAGCTGGAACTGGCGAACACCCTGGATCAGATGCTCATCTCGGTCGAGGCCGGCCTGGGCTTCGAAGGGGCCATGGCGCGGGCGGGCGAAAACGGGAAGGGTCCCCTCGCCGAGGAACTGGTCCGCACGTTGCAGGACATGCAGGTGGGACGCAGCCGCCGCGAGTCCTATCAGGCCCTGGCCGAGCGCACCAACATCCCCGAACTCCGCAGCTTCGTCCAGGCCGTGGTGCAGGCGGACACCTACGGCATCGCCATCAGCCGGGTGCTCCGAATCCAGGCCAAGGTGATGCGGGTCAAGCGACGCCAGCGGGCCGAGGAGAAGGCGATGAAGCTGCCGGTCACCATCTTGTTCCCCCTGCTGTTCTTCATCTTTCCGGTGCTGTTTATCGCCATCCTGGGGCCCGCGGTGATCAACGCCATCGCGACGTTCAGCGGCCACTAAGCGGCGACCGGTGCCGGGTCACGGGGCGGACAAGGATAGCCACAAGGTTTCCGCAGGATGGCCTGAACGCTTCCGGCGCCGGAGCGGGCACCTAGTACCGTAGTGCCATGTCTCTTTTAGCTGCCCGCCCCGATGACGGAAACGCGGCCGCCACACTCACCGCCGATGCCCCCGCTGGCGGTGCCGGACCGGCGGCTCCCTGCGCCGCCGCGGCCCCCTCCGACACAGCGCCGCTGGTGGACCCCTCCGCCCTCCAGAACCTGGGCGAGCAGCTGAACAGCGCCGCCGTCGCAAAAGGCTTCGCCCGCGACTACGCGCAGATGTGGGACCAGCGCTATGACTCCCTCGCAACGGCACTGCACACCCGTGACCAGGCAGCCGCGCTCGACGCGGTGCTGAGCCTCAAGACTTCCTCGTCCATGGTCGGAGGCCTGCGGCTGGCCGAACTGGCCGGAGATCTTGAAGAAATGATCCGCTCCGGCAAGCTAGCACTGGCCGCCTCCCGACTCGACGAGGTCGCGGCCCGCGGTAGCGAAACGGTGGATGAGCTGCAGTTCAGCTGCATCCTCCAGAAGCACTAGGGACGGGCCGGCGCCAGCCGGTAGCCTACGCCGCGCACCGTCTGGAGCCAGCGCGGCTGCACCGGATCTTCCCGGAGTTTCCGGCGCAGGTTGCCGATGTGTACCTCCACGGCGCGCTCGTCTGACTCGCTGATGTAGGCGTCGGCCCGGTAGTACTCGCCGCGCACCACACGCACCAGCTCGGCCTTGGATTTGACCGCTCCGGCACCCAGGAGGAGGGCGTGCAGGAGTTCGAACTCGCTGCGCGTCAAAGCGAGCGGGCCGCCGTCGACCGTTACCGAACGGGAATCCGGATTCAGTGCCAGCCCGTTGTGGCGCAGGACGTTGTCGGATGCAGGAGCGACGCCGGCCGGTTGGGCGGCGGCAGGGTTCCCGGCCCGCTGACCCTCGTGTCGCGGGCGGCGCATCATTGCGGCCACCCGGGCCCGCAACTCACGCGGCCGGAACGGCTTGGTCAGGAAGTCATCGGCTCCAGTGTGGAGGGCCGTCAACGTGTCCAGTTCGTCCGTCCGAGCGGTGAGCATGACAATGTAGGCGTCGCTGAACTGACGGATCCGGCGGAGCACCTCGTAGCCGTCAATGTCGGGCAGGCCCACGTCCAGCGTGACCACATTGGCTTCCCGCTGCCGAACGACGTCGACCCCTTCGCGGCCCTCGGACGCCGAATGCACCTCGAAGCCCGATTGCCGCAGGACAGCCTCGACAAGGTTCCGCACATCCGCGTCGTCCTCAACGACGACGGCCACACCCATGTCACTCATGCCACCCCTCACATCCGATGCTGTCTGCAGTCCGCCGGAGCGTTGCCGGCCGGCCTACAACCGCTGGTACAAAGTCGCGGAGCTTCCGCCCCTGTCCTGTCACAATACCCACGCCGGACACCAATTTCGGGCTTCGGCGCAGGAACACATGCAACGGTAATGGCTTTTAGTGTCAAGTTAGTGTGACAGCAATGTAAACTCCACTTGCGAGGAAGGGGYCCCTGTCTTGAGTGAAGCGCGGCTGATCCGTGGCCTGGGCGCTCCCGGCGGCTTCGGCATCCGGCATCCCCGTGCGCTGGTGCTGGCCAGCCAGCTGCCCCTCACGCTGCTATTGGCCGCCGGTGTGGCGGCCGCGCCCGCCGCCTGGGGCCTCCACCTCTCCAGCGGCTGGGGCCAGGCCGCCTTGGCCCTGCATTCCCTGATCTTCCTCGCCTCGGGCCTCGTGCCGTGGCACCGGTTCGGCCCCCTGGCGTCCCTGACCATTCCGGTTCTTGATTTGGCCGCCATCGGGCTGAGCCGGCTCGCGGCCGCAGAGGAACTGCCCGGCCTTGGTGTCCTGTCGGTACTCCCGGTGGTCTGGATTTCCGTGTCGCGGCTCTCCCCCGCCGCCGTCGTCTCGATCAGCTTCCTGGGGCCACTGCTGGCGGGCCTGCCCTGGTACTTTGCGGCCGGCGCCGAGGAACGCCCGGGGCGCATTGCCTCGATGGTGCTCCTGGCGCTGACCACCCTGGCTGTTTCCTTGGCCATCCAGTTCGTGCGCGCGCAAGTGCTCCGGCAGCAGCGCAAAGTCGAAGCCAAGGAAGCGGAACTGCAGGCGCTCCTCACGGAGAGCCGGGAGCGCGAACGGCTGCTCAACGCAATCCTGGACACCGTCGACGTCGGCATCGTCGCCATTGACGCGGACGGCCGGCGGCTGCTCACCAACAGCTGGCAGACCGCGCTGGAAGCGTCCGCGGCGCCGGCCGGGGATGACTCACCCGCGGATCCGGGCTCGGAAGAACGGCTGCTGCTGACCGGTCGCGACCAAGCCACGCCCCTGCCGGCGGGACGCCGCCCGCTCCGCCGGGCAATGGGCGGCGAGTCCTTCGCGGACCATCTGGTCTGCTTCGGTGCGGCTCCGGGCAGCCGGGTGGTATCCACCGGGGCGAGACCCTTGAAGGGCGACGACGGCGACTTCCGCGGCGCCGTCGTCGTCTACAACGAGGTCACTGGCCTGGTCAATGCCCTCGCCGCCAAAGAAGACGTCGTCGCGACCGTCTCGCACGAGTTCCGGACTCCGTTGACGTCGATCATCGGCAATCTGGACCTGGTCCTGGCCGAGGAACTGCCGCTGCCGGTGCTGCGCCGGATCGAGGTCGCGCAGCGCAATGCGGAGCGCCTGCTGGCCCTTGTGTCGGATCTGCTGATGTCCGCCAACTCCGCGGTCCACGTCCAGCCGCGGAAAACCGACCTGGCCGGGCTGGTGGAAGCGAGCCTGGGTTCTGCACAGGCCCATGCGCAATCCTCACGGGTCTCGCTGGCGATGGACGTTACGGCGCCGTTGTGGGCGGAGGTGGACCCCTTGCGGATCGGGCAGGCCCTGGACAACCTCGTCTCCAACGCCATCAAGTACTCGCCGCACGGCGGCTCCGTGACGGTCTCGGCGCGGGCCGAGGGCGGACGGGTGCTGCTGCGGGTGGAGGACAGCGGCATCGGCATGACCGCCGCCGACGCCGGGAAAATCTTCACCCGGTTCTTCCGGAGCCCGGCCGTGCGGGACGGAGCAATCCCCGGGGCCGGGCTCGGCCTGTCCATCACGAAGGCAATCGTGGAAGGCCACGGCGGCTCCATCTCGTGCAGCACCCTCCCCGGCCGCGGGAGCACCTTCACGGTGGAGCTGCCGGCCGAGGGAGCGCTGCGGGCGTTCTAAGGCCGTCCCCGCAGGACGTACTACCCTGCGGGCGCTCTATTCGCGCCGGGCGCGGGTCAGCTCGGCCCTGGCCAGCAGCCCGCTCGCGGACGGATAGGCCACTTCTTCCAGGACGAGGGGGTGCGGGGCAGCAAGCACGGAGCGCGCGTCCCGTTGCCGGGCGATCAGACGCTCGTACAGCCACCCGGGCTGTTCCAATCCGGACCCCACGTGGAGCGCGGCTCCAATCAGCGAGCGGACCATGTTGTGGCAGAAAGCGTCCGCCTGGACAGCCGCCACGATGACGCCGTCCGCGCCGCGGGTGAACTCGAAACGCTGCAGCTCCCGGATAGTCGTGGCGCCTTCGCGGGGTTTGCAGTACGAACGGAAGTCCTGCAGGCCCAGCAGCCGGGAGGCGCCCTCGTTGAGCAGCCCAGTGTCCAGCTGCTCCTTGTGCCAAAGCGTCGAGTGGCGGCCCAGCGGGTCCCAACGAGTGGGTCCGTCGGCGATTCGGTAGCTGTAGCGCCGCCAAAGGGCGGAGAAGCGGGCGTCGAAGCCCGCCGGCGCGATCAAGACGCGGTGCACCTCGACCGCTCCACTGAGCTGGCCCAGCCCTCGGCTCAAGGCGCCACGGAGCCGCCGCAGCAGCGCGACCGCGGGCTCCAGTTCGGCGCCGCGGTTCAGGCCGCGCCACTCCGTTTCGGTCAGGTCCAGATGCACCACCTGTCCGCGGGCATGCACGCCGGCGTCGGTGCGGCCGGCCACGGTGACCCGGACCTGGCGGCGGATCAACAGGGCCAAGGCCTCCTCAAGGACGCCCTGGACGGTGCGAAGCCCCGGCTGGACGGCCCAGCCACTGAAGGGACCGCCGTCGTAGGAAAGATCCAGCCGGATACGCAGAAACCCGCCGCCCCCCAAGTCGGGGGCAGCGGGTTTGAGCTCGTTCATAGACTGAAGTCTATAAGAAGGTTTTAGCGAATTACTTCGCGTCCTTCTCGGACGCTGCAGCAGCTTCCTCAGCGGCCGGAGCCTCTTCGGTCTCTGCTGCTTCGGTCTCTGCAACCTCAGCTTCGGGGGCCTCTTCGGTCTCCGCAGCTTCGGTCTCGGCAACCGGAGCTGCGTCGGCCTTCTCGGCCTCCTTCTTGTCAGCGTCACGCTGAGCGGCGGAGGTAGCCTCGGCTACCACGGCCTGCTTGGCGGAAACCGGCTCGAGAACCAGTTCGATGACAGCCATGGGGGCGTTGTCGCCCTTGCGGTTGCCGATCTTGGTGATGCGGGTGTAGCCGCCGTCGCGGTTCTCCACTGCCTGGGCAATGTCGGTGAACAACTCGTGGACGACGCCCTTGTTGGCGATCAGGCCGAGCACACGACGGCGGGAAGCCAGGTCGCCGCGCTTGGCGAAGGTCACCAGGCGCTCGGCGTAGGGCTTGAGTCGCTTGGCCTTGGTCACCGTGGTGGTGATCCGCTTGTGCTCGAACAGTGCGGCTGCCAGGTTCGCGAGCATGAGACGCTCGTGAGCCGGGCCGCCTCCGAGGCGCGGACCCTTAGTGGGGGTAGGCATAACTATTTCTCCTCATATGGAAGCCGGCGGGCTGTGCACGCTGCGGTGCGTCTAACCTGCTGGCCAAGATCTGGTTTAGAG
>NZ_JBFRFD010000014.1:0-17968 GCF_052114645.1 Arthrobacter sp. 2YAF22_2 | reverse complement strand
GGCCTCGATTGCCGCAACCAGGGCGTCATAGTCTGCCAGGACCGCGTCCCAACGGCCCGGGTGGGTCAGGGTGGTTAGCGTGTAGCGGCGGACCTGCTGGTCCAGGCCGGTCAGGAGCCGCATCAGCGACGGGCTGTGGGCCGCGGACCAGATCAGGCCGTGGAACTCTCGGTTCGCCTCGGCCAGCGCCGGCCCGTCGGCCGGATCCAGCGCGCGCATGCTCTGGTACTTGGCCCRCAGCAGCCGGACGTCCAGGTCCGTCCGGTTCCGCGCCGCCTTGGCCGCCGCGGCTTCCTCGAGCACAATCCGGGATTCGTAAATGTCCACGATTTCCTCGGCCGTGTGCGTCCGGACCGCCAGGATCTTCCCGCGCCGCTCCAGAAGCCCGTCCTGCTCCAGCCGCTGCAGCGCCTCCCGGACCGGCGTGCGCGAGGCGCCGTACCGCTCCGTCAGCTTGACCTCGGTGAGGGTCTCCTCCGGGGACACCGCCGAACTCAGGATGTCCTCCCGCAGGCGGCTGTAGACCGACTTGTCCAACATGGCGCACGCTCCTCACCGGGACCCCGGACCGGCCGCACTGCGGCAACGTCAGAGGGTTCCCCTTGCCTATAGCAGTATACATTTGCATTCAATCGCGGTGCGGCTGACCGGACGGACTGCCGCCCCCGAACGCCCACCCCACATGAGGAGCGCAAATGGCAGCCGACGTCCTACCGGTCCACGGAAGCATGCTCGGCGCCTGGTGCTGGGGCGCGACCATCGCGGAACTGGCCGCCCTGGGCACCAAGGCAGCCGCCTTCGACCTCCCGGGACACGGCGACGACGGCACCCCGAGGGACACGGTGACCGTGGCCGACTACGTAGCCGCCGTCGTCGATCGGCTGGACGCCGCCCCGGAACCCGTGGTCCTCGCCGGGCACAGCATGGCCGGGTACCCGATCGCCGCCGCGGCCCTGCAGCCCCCGGACAAGGTCCGGCACCTTGTCTACTTCAGCGCCCAGGCCCGCAAACCCGGCCAGTCCTGGGCGGACACCCTGGACCCCGCCATCCGCGAGACCTACGAACGGGAAGCCGCGGAGCGCGGGGACGGCAGCTACGTGGTGCCCGCCGAGGTGGTTGCCTCGCGCTGGCTCTCCTCGCTGGTCCCGGGGGATCCCGAAGTCCAGGCGATCCGCTCCCGCCTCACCCCGCAGCCCGCCGGGCCGCTCTTCGAACCGTGGACCTTGCCCGCCGGCGCCCTGGACGGCATCTCCGTGACCTACATCTGGCCGGAAGACGACCGGCAGAACACCGAACGACGGATGCGGATGTCCCTCTCCAACCTGCCGCCCACCACCCGGCTAGTGACCATGAGCGGGGACCATTGCGCCATGCTGACCGACCCCGCTGGTACCGCCGCCGCCCTCCACGCCGTCGTCGCCGGGTAACGAAGCGCACGGAGGCGGGAGCCGAAAAGGACTTAGGCGATGGACCCGGCCCGCCGGCCGAACACCGCCCCGGCCGCGAGCCCGCTGCCGCCCGGGTAGTTGCCGCTGAAGAGCCCGCCGAGGGCCTCGCCGCAGGCCAGCAGGCCCGGGATGGGCGCGCCGCCCTGGTCCAGTACGCGTCCGTAAGTGTCCGTCTTCAGCCCGCCGAACGTAAACGTCACCCCGCAGGTGACGGGGAAGGCGTAGAAGGGGGCCGTCTCCAGCGCCAGCGCCCAATTGCTCTTGGGCGGCTCCACGGCGGCCGCGCGGCCGTCCTTGACGTTCGGGTCGAACGCCCGGCCGGTATCGATGCCGGCGTTGAACTCGGACACCGTGCGTTCCAGCCCCGCCGGGTCGATGCCCGCGCGCTCGGCCAGGGTGGCCAGGTCATCGGCTTCGATCACCGAGACGCCGGGCATCTCGTACTCCTCGGCGCGGAGCATGGGCCGGGTGGTGGCGTCGAAGAACTGGTACGCCACCGCGCCGGGCTGCTGCAGGATGTCCCGGCCGTAGCGGGCATAGGTGTAATTGCGGAAGTCCGCGCCCTCGTCCACGAAACGCTCGCCCGCCTGGTTCACCACGATGCCCAGCGGGTAGCCGCCGCGGGTCAGTTGGTTGGTCAGCTCAAAATTGCTTTCATTCTCGGCGAAGCAGGCATCCCAGGCGACGCTGTGGCAGGTGGACCAGTCGCCGCCCTGCGCCGCCCCCGCCTCGAGGGCGGCGAGGATCATCTCTCCCGTGTTGCCCGGGGTGCCGCGGACCTTCGCGTTTTGCCAGCCCTCGCCCAGGTAGCGGCGCCGCATCTCGGGATTGGCCTCGAAGCCCCCGGAGGCGAGGATGACGGAACCGGCGCGCACCTCACCCTCTACGCCGTCGCCGTCGCGGAACCGCGCGCCCACGACGCGCGAATCCTCTGCGATCAGGCCCGTCACGGCCTGGCCGTAGCGGACGCCGACGCCGGCGCGCTCGGCCGCCGCGGCGTGGTCCTCCATCAGGCCCTTGCCGCCGCCGACGTTGCCGACATGCAGGCCGCCCCAGAACAGGAACGAGCCGTCCGGCCGGCTGTAGGCCTGGCGTTCGTACATCAGCCGGTACTTCAGCCCCTGCCGCTGTAGCCAGCGCAGGGTTCGGTGGCTCTCTTCCACCAGCACCCGGGACAGCTCCGGATCGTTGCGTCCGCCGGAGACCTTCTCCAGGTCCGCAAGGTAGTCCTCCTGCGTGTAGGGCGGAACCTCCGTTTTCGCGTGGCGTTCGTCGGGTTCGACGACGTCGGCCAGGTCTTCCAGCCCGCCGTGTGGGATACGGGTGGCGCCCGCCGTGTAGTAGCTGTTGCCGCCGGCGCGGTCCTTCTTCGCCTTCTCCAGCAGCAGCACCGAGCGGCCGTTCTCGGCCGCGGCCAATGCTGCTGTGAAACCGGCGTTGCCGCCGCCTACCACCAGAACGTCGACGTTCTCAATCATTGTTTTAGCTCCTGTCTATGTATGGATACGAATGTATACAACAGAATGCAACGTGGCAAGAGGATCCCGCAACATGACGCCCGGGCGGCATTAGAGTGTGCCGAAACGCAGCAGGGAGCCCGACCGTATCCGGTCGGGCTCCCTGCCGATCCCGTCGCGCCGCCGCTATGGGCGCGCTGTGGTCAGTTGGTTTTTGCGATGAAGACGTCGCACGGTGCGTTGTGGGCGACCGTGTTGGCCACGCTGCCCAAAACCCTTCCCAGGCCCTGCATCCGGCGGTTTCCCACGACGATGACCTTGGCTTCGAGGCGTTCGGCCTCGCTGATGAGGACCTCGTGGGGCTTCCCGTGCGCGGCGGTGTACGTGGTGGAGACGCCCGATGCGCCGAGCAGCAATGCCACCCGCTGCGCCACCTTCGTCGCCTGCTCGGAGTCGGAGACGGTCCAGTCCTCGCCCGCGATTTCCACCACTTCGGTCTTGTCGCTCGCGTACGCGGTGACGACATTGAGGGTTGCGCCCATGGCCGAGGCCAGGTCCGCGGCGGTACGCGCGGCCCGCATGGCTGTTTCTGATCCGTCGACGCCGACGATGACGATGCCTGACACTGGTCGAACTCCTTTTTTTGGTCACTCATGGCGGTGCTCCCGGATGCCCCGCCGGCACCGGGTGACCTGCAGGGGTTTACGGCGCAGGGATCTCCTGTGCGTCGATGTACATTTCGATACGGATGTTCTTGGCAACTTCCAGGTGGGCACTGGCGATCTTGCCGGCCCGCTCTGCGTCGCGGTCGCGGATGGCGGCCACCAGTTCCTCGTGTTCCTTCAGCACCTGGTTCCAGCGGGACGGCGTGGCCAGGGTGGTGCCGGGGTAGCGGATGAAGTGGACCAGGATGCGGTCCAGCAGATCCAGGAGCGCCGCGCTGTGGCTCGCCGCCCAGATGCGCTCGTGGAAAGTGCGGTTCACGGCGGCCAGCTGGGCCGCGGTGGCCTCCTCGAACTTCAGGTCCACCATGCTCTGGTGGGCGCGTTCGATCAGCATCAGGTCCATGTCCGTGTGGCGCAGGGCAGCCGTCTTGGCGGCGGCCTCCTCAAGGAAGGAGCGCACCTCGTAAAGGTCCAGCATCTCCTCCGGCCGGTACTCCCGGACCTGCATGCGGGAGCCGATCCGTTCGACGAGGCCCTCGGTTTCCAGGCGGCGCAGGGCCTCCCGGATGGGAGTGCGAGACACGCTGTACTTCTTGGCGAGCGCGTTCTCCACCAGCTGGGCCTTCGGGGGGAACTCCTGGGCAATGATCGCGTTGCGAATCATCAGGTATGGACTCATGAGCGCCGGATTGCTCATCGCTGGACTCCTCCTTGTGGCAGCAGCTGCTGTGAACATCAGGCGGTCCTGATTGAACTCACCATACAGTCGATGACCATTTTAACACACGGTATACAGCTGGCTTTTTTCGTGAACACATTGCCGATGCCCCGGCGAGGCGCCCGTCACATTTCGGTAACGGGTGTGTGCCAACGCACATTTTTGTTGCTCGCTTCTTGCAAACGGTATACATTCGACCAAAAGCGAGGACAGTTTCTTAAAACTGTACCGAAAGTGCTTCAAAGATCGACCGGTACCAACGACGGTACGCAGGCACCATTGAGGAGACACCATGACCAGCCACACCGGCACGGTCCAACTGGGGGAATCGGACTCCCCACGAACGTCAGTCATTCAGGTCCCGGCCGCTCTGGTCCGCGGCGGGACGAGCAAGTGCTGGATCTTCCGCCAGAGCGACCTGCCGACGGATACCGCAGACATCGAACGCCTGCTAATCCGCACCTTCGGCTCCCCGGACCTCCGCCAGATCGACGGCGTCGGCGGCGCGTCCTCCACCACCAGCAAGGCGATCATCGTGGACGACCTCGGCTCGGCGGACGGCGTGGTGAACTACCGCTTTGCGCAGGTGGCCATCGATAAGCCCTCCGTGGAGTGGGACAGCAACTGCGGCAACTGCGCCACCGGCCTGGGCCTGTACGCGCTGCACGCCCGGCTCGTCCCCCCGGCCGACGGAGTCTCCCGCGTCACGATCGTCAACACGGTCACCGGGCTGAGCCTGGTCTGCGAGGTCCCCACCCCCGGCGGCGAGGTCCCCACCTACGGCTCGCGGCAGATCCCGGGCCAGTACTACCCGGGCGTCCCGGTGGACATCATCTTCGAGAGCAGCAGCTGGACCAGCTTCGAGACGGAGCTGCCCACCGGCAGCCCCGTCGACGAGGTCACCGTGCAGGGACGCACCTTCCACGCAACCCTGATCGACGCCGGGGCCCCTGCCGCGATTTTCGATCCTCGCGACTTCGGTTTCACCGGCCTGGAAAGCGCGGAGAACCTGGAGGAGCTGGTGGCCCTGGCTCCTGCGCTGCGGGCCGCGGCCGCAAAGACCATGGGAATCCCCAGCCACCTGACGTCCATTCCCAAGGTAGGCATCGTTGGTCCGCCGCCCGCCGGTGAAACCGGGGTCTCGGCGCGGATGATCTCCATGGGCGCCCTCCACCCGGCCATCGGCCTCACCAGCGCCGTCGCCATCGCCGCCGCCTCCGGGCGGCCTGGCTCCGTTGTCGCCAACGCCGCGGTGGCCAACGCTGAAAGCACCGATGACGACGGCGGGGACACCCTGGCGATCCACCTCCTCAACGGCGCCACCAGGACCGCCCTGGACGCAGCCGTTCCCAGCAAGGTCGCCTTCCAGCGGTCCGCCAGGGTCATCAGCGAAGGAACAGTGCTCGTCCCCGGCGACTGACCGGGCGGCAGGCTTCTAACCATTCACAAGGACGTGTCATGAAAATCAGCATCCAGAATTTGCAGCTTAAGTACGGCGATTTCGTCGCGATTGAGAACCTCAACCTAGACATCGGCGACGGCGAGGCCCTGGTTCTCCTGGGCCAGTCCGGCTGCGGCAAGACCAGCACCATGCGCTGCCTCGCCGGCCTGGAGGAGCCCAGCTCCGGCCGGATCATCATCGACGACGTCGTGGTGTTCGATTCGGAAAAGGGCATCAACCTGCCGCCGAACAAGCGCAACGTCGGCATGGTGTTCCAGTCTTACGCCGTCTGGCCGCACATGACGGTCTTCCAGAACGTCGCGTACTCCCTGAAGCTGCAGCGCCTCTCCAAGGCCGAAACCCAGGACCGGGTGATGGAGGTCCTCACCATGGTGGGCCTGGAGAAGTTCGCCGACCGCGGCGCCAGCCTACTCAGCGGCGGCCAGATGCAGCGCGTGGCCCTGGCCCGCAGCCTGGTGATGCGACCCAGTGTGCTGATGTTGGACGAGCCGCTGTCCAACCTGGATGCCCGGCTCCGTGACCGGCTCCGCGTGGAGCTCCGCGAAATCCAGCTGCGCCTGGGCCTGACCTGCGTCTACGTCACCCACGACCAGCATGAGGCTTTCGCCCTGGCGGACCGCATCGCGCTGCTGCAGGGCGGCAAGATCGTCCAGATCGGCGGCCCGCGGGAGATGTACGAGACCCCGGCGAGCGCTTCCATCGCGCACTTCCTGGGCGTCTCCAACGTGATGGACTGCGAGTCCGTGCCCGCTGCGGACGGATCGTCTTCCGCCAAGGTGGCGGGCCACGACGTCACCGTCCACTCCGCCCAGCGCGTCGCCCCGGCGTCACAGCAGCTGAAGGTCTGCATGCGCGCCGAAGACCTCCAGATCAGCTCGCGGCCGGCGACGGCGGCCAACGCCTGGAAGGGCAAGGTCATGGTGGCCGGCTTCCAGGGCAACGACGTCCGTTACGCCGTCGAGCTCGACGGCGGCCTGGAGCTGGACGCTCTCGGCACCATCAAGCGCGGCGAACAGCACCAGGTGGGTGACTCCGTGTGGGTCAGCATCGACCCGGCGCAGGTCCAGATCCTCCCGGCGGAGGTGCTGGTATGAGCCTGAAGACCCCGCTGGCGAATCCCGCCGTCGCCGGCAGCCCGGTCCCCACCGCATCCCGCGGGACCAAGTCCCTCGGGAACCTGCGCAAGAACACCCCCGCCATGATCATCATCGCGATCCTGGCCGTCCTGGTGCTCCTGCCGCTGGCCCTGGTGCTGCTCGCGGCGTTCTCCGACGCCGTTCCCCGGCCCGGCAACATCTCCCTGGGCGGTCTGACGCTGGACAACCTGATGCTCCTGGCCAGCCCCGAAGCCCTCGGGGCACTGGGCAACTCGCTCATGGTCGGTGCCGGTTCCGCCGTCGTGGCGCTGGTGATCGGCGCGTTCCTGGCCTTCGTCTGTGCCCGTACCGATGCGCCGCTGCGCAAGTTCATCTTCTTCATCGGGATGGCCCCGATGTTCATCCCCGCCCTGGTGGGTGCCCTGGCCTGGTCACTGCTGTCCTCCCCGAGCGCCGGGTACCTGAACATCCTGCTCCGCGACCTCGGCATCGACTTCATCATCAACATCTACAGCCTGCCCGGGCTGGTCTTCGTGCTCGGGATCTTCTACGCCCCGTACGCGTTCCTGCTGATGCACAGCTCGCTGTCCATGATGAACGCGGACCTCGAAGAGGCCGCCACGGTCCACGGCGCCACCCTGAAGACCATGCTGCGCACGGTCACGCTGCCGCTGGCGCTGCCCGCCGTGCTGGGCTCCGCCATCCTGGTCTTCGCCCTGACCATGGAGAACTTCCCGGTGGCCCAGGTGATCGGCAACCCGGCCGGCATCGACACCCTGCCCACCTACATCTACCGCCTGATGAGCGCGACGCCGGCCAAGAGCAATCAGGCCGCCAGCATCGCGATAGTCCTGACGGCCGCCCTGCTGATCATCACCGTGATCCAGCAACGCATCATCAACAAGCGCAAGTTCACCACCGTCACCGGCAAGGGCAACCGGCCCCGCCAGGTCCCGCTGCGGAAGCTGCGCTGGCCGTTCACCATCCTCGCCCTGGCGTACTTCGCCGTCGCCGTCGTCCTTCCGATGCTGGCGCTACTGGCGGCGTCCATGCAGGCCACCCCGTTCGTGGCCTCCATCTCCCAGCTCTTCGAGACCGGGGCGATGAGCTTCGCCAAGCTCGCGGACGTGCTGGGCTCGCACGACTTCCAGCTGGCCCTGCGCAACAGTGTGATGGTGGCCGTCCTGGCCGCGATCGCCGGCACCACGCTGAGTTTCATCGCCTCCTACGTCCGCTACCGGACCAAGTCGCGCCTCGGCCAGCTGATCGAACTGATCGCCATGACACCGCTGGCAGTTCCCGCGATCGTCATGGGCATCGGCCTGCTGTGGACCTGGCTGCTGCTGCCGGTCCCGGTCTACGGCACGCTCGCGATCCTGGCGATCGCCTGCGTGGCGGTCTTCCTGCCGCAGGGCTACCGGGGCATCTCGGCGTCAATGCTGCAAATGGACCAGGACCTGGAGGACAGCGCCGTGATGCTCGGCGCGCGGCGGGCCCAGGCGATCGTCTCCGTCACGCTGCCGCTGATGCGCGTGGGCATCACGTCCTCGTTCCTGCTGTTCCTGATGCTCTCCATGCGTGAACTCAGCGCCTCCATCTTCCTGTTCACCTCCAACACCCGGATCCTCTCGATCCTGGTGTTCGACAACTTCGACAACGGGCAGAGCCAGGCGGCCGCGGCCGTCAGCGTCCTGTACATCGTCGTGATCGCGGTGCTGGCGGTGATCGCCCAGAAGGTGGGCGCCGACCGCAAGCTCGTCAGCTCCAAGTAACGCTTCCCACACCAATCCATTTGAAAGGGTCTAAACAATGAAGTTAGCGTCCAAAATCCCCCTGCTCGGCCTCGGTGTCGTCCTCTCCCTGAGCATGGCCGCCTGCGGCGGCGCCGCCGCAGGCAACAGCGTTGTCACCGGTACGGCAGAGGTGAAGACCGACGACGGGCTGGTGATCAACGGGGAAAACATCGCGGACAAGGCCACCTATGACAAGGCCAAGACCCAGACCCTCAGCCTGTACTCCGGCTACACCGAGTCCTCCGAGAGCGCCCTGGTGGCCGCCTTCACCAAGGACACCGGCATCAAGGTCAACGTGGTGCGCCTGACGCCGAACAAGCTGGCCGAGCGCGTCCAGTCCGAGCAGGGCGCCGGCAAGCTGGGCGCCGACGTTATCCGCACCTCCGACTACCGGATCGCCAAGACCCTGGAGGACGCGAAAGTCTGGAAGGCCTACGACGTGCCGGGCGCCTCGCAGTTCAAGGACGTCTCGGTCGACGGCGGACAGTTCACCCGCATGTTCAACTCCGTCTACACGCTGGGCTATAACACCCAGCTGGTCAAGGAAGCGGATGCCCCGAAGTCCTGGGCCGACGCCGTCAGCGGCAAATGGCAAGGCAAGCTGGGTATCGTCCAGGGCGGCTCCGGAGGCAGCACCGCCTCCCTGAGCCGGTTCATGGAATCGAAGATGGGGGCCGACTACTTCGCGAAGTACGCCGCGCAGAAGCCCACCATCTATGACTCCCTGGGCGCGGAGGCGACCGCCCTGGCCCGCGGCGAGGTGGCGGTGGGAACCGTGACCATCAGCGGCACGAACATTTCCGCCGTGCAGGACAAGGCCCCGGTGAAGTTCATCGTCCCGGACGAAGGACTCGTGGCCTACGACTACTACCTGGGCATGGCAGGCTCCGCCACGAACTTTGAGGCGGCCAAGGTGTTCATGAACTACAACCTGTCCAAGCAGGGCCAGAAGGTTTTCGCACAGCTGGGCGAATACCCAGCCCGCACCGACGTTGAGCCGCCCACCATCATGGGCATCAAGCTGCCGGCCGCGGACTCCGGAAAGGTCTACCGCATGGCCAACACCGATGCGATCAGCTTCGGCAAAGACGACCTGACCAAGTGGAACAAGGTGTTCGGCTACAGCAAGTAACCCGCAGGCTGCCCGGGTCCTCAGAGGCCCGGGGCAACGAACCGCAGCGGGGCGGCGAATGATGGTCACCGGGATCATCGCCTATTCGCAACGTGCGCCGCCCCGCTGCACCAACCCGGTCCCTGGGCGTCCGGCCCAAGCCCCGTAACTAATCTCCATGAACTCCCAGCGCCGGATAAGCAGGTGCTGCAGGACACGTGGCTGTTCGGCGGGTGGACCGGCGTCCGGTGGGGGCCGTGATCCATGCTCATCATCCTTACACCGTGGACGCGGGGCCCATACCGGCGGCTGACCGCCCGCTCTCGAGGCCGTGCCGTCGGTCACCGAGAACGATCTTGGCGACGGCTGCTTCGGAGGCGGCCGAGAATGGCCCGAAGCGCCCTTCGACGGCCCACCGGGTTTCCTCTTCGATGAGATCGGTGTTGATCCCGGCGCCGGCCATGACACCCTCAGCGGCCGCGGTGATCACCTGAGCCATCAGATTGGACACATTGCCCGCCGCATACACGCCGCGGACGGCCGTCGCACCCATCGCGTCCGTCTCAATGAACCGACCTGCGCCCGACGGGTGCGGTTGGGAACTCAACCCGAGGGATTCCAGGAGCGCGGACCGAGCCTCCATCCGTGTTCCCACGGCGAGGGCCTGGACGTCGAACGACGAGCCCTCGCGCAGCGTAACCCCCGTGAGGACGCCGTCGGCAGCCTCAACAGAAGCCACGGCGCCGTCAACAACCCTGACGGACCGGGCGGCGAGCTTCTCCCGCTCCTCGTCGGCGGGTTCCACGGCATCGTTGAGGAAAAGAGTGATGTCCGGGGACCACTGCCGAAACAACAAGGCCTGATGAACGGACAGCGGGCCCGTGCCCAGCACGCCAATCCGTTGCCCGCGGATTTCCCAACCATGGCAGTAGGGGCAGTGCACCACGCCTTTTCCCCATTGTTCCCGCAGCCCGTCGACCGGAGGCAGTTCGTCCGTCAGGCCGGTGGTGACCAGGAGGCGCCGGCCGGAGAACCGGCGGCCATCTCCGAGAATCACGTCGAACCCGTCGGGGGTTCGCAGGGCCGAAACGGCTTCGCCGTCGATCACGGTGGCTCCGTAGGAGAGCACTTCGCTGCGTCCTGCGGCCAGGAGATCCCGGGGGTTCACGCCGTCCCTGGAAAGAAACCCGTGCACAGCGGCCGCGGGTGCGTTGCGCGGAGTGCCGGAATCGATGACCAACACCGAGCGCAGCGCCCGGCCCAGTGTCGTGGCCGCGCTGAGCCCGGCCGCGCCGCCGCCTACGATCACAACGTCATACCGTGTGGTGTCCATACTGACCTTGTCCTTCGTCGCGTCCTGAGAGTTCGCCGCCAGCGTCCCTTGGCGGTTAATCCAGCTTGTATCGCATGATCGATTTTTGACAAACAAGATTGCTGTTATGGCAAACTCGGAGACATGACAACTGATCTTGACGATGTCCTTGGGGCGGTCGGACCCCGGCTCCGGGCGCTCCGTACGGATCGGAACCTCACCCTCGGAGATGTGGCTTCCGCCTCCGGAGTATCGGTCAGCACTCTGTCGCGACTGGAATCCGGCCAGCGCAGGCCAAACCTCGAAATCCTGCTGCCGCTCGCGAGGCTGTACGGGGTTCCGCTCGATGACYTGGTCGGCGTGCCGCCCACCGGGGATCCGAGAATCCACCTGCAGCCCATCACCCATGCCGGAATGACGGCTCTTCCGCTCACGCGCCGCCCCGGCGGCCTGCAGGCCTTCAAGATGGTGCTCGACGGCGAGGCGCGCGGGGCGGAGCCCGACCCGCGCGTTCACGAAGGCTACGAATGGCTCTATATCCTCAACGGACGGCTACGTCTGGTGCTGGGCGAGAAGGACTTTGAACTCCGCCCTGGCGAAGCCGCGGAATTCGACACCCGCACCCCGCACTGGTTCGCCAGCGCTGACGGCAAGCCCGTCGAGTTCATCAGTCTCTTTGGACAGCAGGGCGAGCGGATGCACGTGCGGGCGCGGCCCAAGACCTCATAGCCGCAGAGGCCCGACGGGTGTGGCCCTTGAAAGGGCGCTGAAGCAAGGCCGCCCCCGAGGTGCCTAGGGCTCGACGAGCATCAGCATTGTTTCCGGACGGACGCCGTCGAATTTCATTGCCTCGGCTGCCTCCGGCGACTCCATAATTCGCTGGAACGTGTCCACATATACCGTCGAGGCTCCAGTCCGAGCCTGTCGCCGTCCGTGCCTTCCAAGATCCTGTCGTTACGTGTGCCCCGCCAGAGCGGGTTGAGATCCAGGCCGCTGGTATCTGCGGTGATCTCGATCTGGTCCAGGAGGTACCGGGCGGTGAGCTGCTCGGCCACGCAACTGGGACAGAAATCTGGGAAGAAAGGGTTGACACATGGAATCTAGAATCTAGACTCTAGGGAAGCGTCCAAAGGAGGCCGCTGCAGAGAGGATTTCGATGTCACTTGCACTTGCCGCGCTGTCACATGCTCCGTCGTTTGGAAACGTTGACCCGGGCGGGACGATTTTTGCGGAGATCAACGAAGCGATTGCCGACGTACGGTCCTTCGTCGAGGACTTCAACCCGGACGTCACCGTTATCTTCGGCCCCGATCACTTCAACGGCGTCTTGTACTCGATGATGCCTCCGTTCGCTATCGGTGCGCAGGCAGTCGGCGTGGGGGACTACGGGACGTCGGAAGGTCCGCTCCCGGTCGACTCGGAAGTGGCACGTGAACTGCACGCGCTGACCATCGCGCAGGGGATCGATATCGCCCGTTCGGAACGGTTGGAGGTCGATCACGGCGTGATGCAGCCGCTGGAGTTCCTCTTCGGTGCGGGATTCATCCGTCCGTTCGTGCCTGTTTTCGTAAATGCGCTTGGCAAACCCCTCACTCCCATGTCTCGTATTCGGATGATGGGTGAAGCCATAGGCCGGGCGGCCCAGCAGCTGGACAAGCGCGTGCTCCTGGTGGCCTCGGGCGGCTTGTCGCATAACCCCCCGATCCCGGTGTATGACGGTTCGCCTGAGCCGATTCAGCAACGCCTCGTTTCCTATGCGCCGTCGAAGGCGGACCGGGCGGCCCGCGAGGGCAAGATCATTGAGGGCATCCAGGCCATTGCCGATGGCCGCGCCTCGAGTGCACCGCTCAACACTGAATGGGACCAGAAGCTGCTCGAGGTCTTCCGTTCGGGATCCCTGACCGACGTCGACAGCTGGGATAACGAGGAGTTCATCGCCGAAGGCGGCAGCGCCGCCCACGAGATGCGGTCCTGGATTGCAGCCTTCAGTGCCCTGTCCACCGTGGGCGACTACAACATGGTGGTCGACCGGTACTGGCCCGTCCGGACCTGGGGCGCCGGGTTCGGCATCACAGCGGCCATCCCCAACGCATGAGCCAGAAGACGATGTGGGAGCAGATCGCGGATCTGCCCCACACCCTTGAATATGTGCAGGTGGGGGAGTGGAACACCCGCGTCCTGTCCGTCGGTGCGGGGGAGCAGACGCTGGTCCTGCTCAACGGCACCAGCGGCCACATCGAAGCGTGGACCCACAACATACGGGTTCTGGCCCAGACATACCGGGTCATCGGATACGACTATCCGGGGCACGGCTATTCAACGCTCGCCGACGCCGACCTGGAAATCCCGGACTACGAGGCACACCTGCTCGAGCTCCTCGACGTGCTCGGACTCGATCGGGTGCACCTCATCGGGGAGTCCCTGGGCGGCTGGATAGCGATCAAGTTCGCTGCGCACCACCCCGAGAGGCTGCGCAGCGTCGTCCTCAGCGCACCCGGCGGGCGAATGATCAGCAACAGTTCGATGGCGCGGGTGAGTCCCGTGAGCCGGAAGGCTGTCGAGGAGCCCACGTACGGAAACGTCTTGGCCCGACTCCAAGTGGTCATTCACGATCCTGACCAGATCACCGATGAGCTCGTCGAGGTCCGTCGGTCCATTTATGGGCGCCCCGGCTTCATCAAGTCAATGGAGCACATCATGGCGCTCCAGGTGCCGGATATCCGGGCGCGAAACCAGGTCACCGAGGAAGATTATGCGGCCATCCCCGTACCGGCATTGCTGGTGTGGACCGACCACGAGCCAACCGGTGGCGTAGCGACGGGCGAGTCTCTGGCCGCAGCAATTCCGGACGGTGAATTCGTGCTGATTCGCAACGCCGCCCACTGGCCGCAGTGGGAGGATCCCACCAGCTTCAACGACAAAACACTCGACTTCCTCCGCAGAAAGGCCTGACGCAGATGTCGGACATCATCACGGAGATCGCTGGAGATCTCTACAATGCGCGCACCCGGCGCACCCCTATCGAGTTCGTCCGCCACCGCCTGGCGGAGAACGACAAGGACGCGGCCTACCGCATTTCCGAGCTCGTGACGCAGCGGCGGGAAGCCGCAGAAGGCCGCTATCGCGTCGGCCGCAAGGTGGGCCTGACCAACCCGATCGTGCAGCAGCGCGCCGGGGTGGACGAGCCCGACTACGGAATCATCCTTGACAACATGACGTTTGAGTCGCCGGTTGAGCGGCCGGCGTCAGCGTACTTCCACCCGAAGATCGAAGCCGAGATTGCCTTCGTCCTGAAGTCCGACATCCTGGATTCGGACCTGGCCGCAGTCGAAGCCGCCATCGATTACGTCACGCCGGCCATGGAGCTGGTGGACAACCGCTACTTCAGCTACAAGATGGGCATCGTCGACACGATCGCAGACAACGCAGCCTGCGAGGGCATTGTCACCGGCCAGGTTCGTGTCCCCTATGGCGAAATCGACCTCAAGCAGGTCGAAATGGTCCTGTACCGGGGAGAGGAAGAACTGACGCGCGGCGTCGGCGCGAACGTCATGGGCGATCCCGTCAACGCGATCCAGTGGCTGGCCGAAACCTCCCTGCGGATCGGCAAGCCCCTCCGGGCGGGCGAGATCCTGCTCTCCGGGTCCATCGGGCTGATCATTGACTGGGATCCCAACGTGACGTACACCGCCCAGTATTCACACGGGCTGGGAAGCGTTGTTGCCTATCTGACGGAGGCCGTCGATGCGTGAGCTCACAGTCGAAACGCGCGTGGCCATCGAGCAGCTCATCTCGGAACTGTTGTGGAGGCTCGACCATGGAAAAGCTGACACCACGTGGGAGCTGTACACGCAAGACGCAGTCTCAACCGGACCACTCGGGAACATGGATGGCCAGGACGCAATCAAAGCCTGGGGCCAACGTCGCGCCAAGATTACGGGCGTCGTTGGACGACACATCATTGGTGGCATTCGGCTGGCGTGGGTGGGTGAAGAGCTCCACGGTTGGACGCAGTACATGACGTTCCGGGATTCGTCGGAGAACCCGTTGATGCCCGCCAGCGTAGGCGAATTCCGCGAGGTCTACCGGCAAGTCGACGGGGACTGGAAGATCGCACGGCGCGAGATCGCGCCCATCTTCGGTGGGCTGAATGCCGCCGCACATGCGAAGCGGCTCGCAGAAAGCACAGCCGAATGAAGTGGGACAGCCGCGGCGGGCAGTCGCCGGCCCTCTTGCACCAGGCGATTCCGTCCCTGTCGGTGACGGAGTGGGCTCTGGCTGCAGGCTACGACGGCGTCGTTGTTGACCTCCAGCATGGCGAGGTCGGATTGGAGGAGGCGTGCACAATGTTGCGCGCTGCGCCCCGGGATTCGGCGTACACCTATGCCAGGGTGGGGGGCCTGGATCCGGCCCCCATCCTGCGGCTGCTCGACAGCGGTGCACGCGGGATCATCGCCCCGACCATCGAGTCCGGGGAACAAGCGCGCATGCTCGTAGAAGCAACCAAGTATCCGGGGGTGGGGAACCGGAGCCTCGGCCCGAGCCGCCCCAACCTGTACCCGGGCCAGCCCTACACCGAGGCGGGAAACCGCGCGGTGTCCACGATCGCCCAGATCGAAACGGTTGCGGGCGTCGAACACGCGGAAAGTATCATCACCACTCCCGGGCTCGACTCGATCTATATCGGACCGGCGGATCTGGCAGTCTCCTACGGACTTCCGGGGAGGGGGGACTGGGAGGACGGTCCAGTGCGCGACGCCATCGTGCACTTGTCCAAGTTGACCAGGGCGCACGGCGTCACGCTTGGCATCTACTCGGGCTCAAGCGCCTACGCAGCTGACCTATTGGACCGGGAGCTCGTCGATTACCTTGGCCTCGGCATCGACCTTATCTTCCTGAGCCGCGCGGCCCAGGACTCCATCAAGACCCTGAGGGGTACAAAATGAGCGACCGCAAGGACGTTATTATCATCGGAGCGGGCCCGGTCGGATTGACGCTCGCCAACCTCCTTGGACAGTTCGGCGTGAGCACAGTGGTCTTGGAAGGCCGTGACGAACTCATCGACTACCCCCGCGCCGTGGGCATCGATGACGAGGCCCTGCGGACCATGCAGACCATCGGACTGGTGGACAAGGTGCTTCCGCACACCGTCCCGGATCAGAAGATCCGAATCGTCAACGGAGACCGCAAAATACTTGCGGAGATCAATCCCACAACCCGCGAGTTTGGCTGGCCCCGCAGAAATGGCTTTATCCAGCCCCTTGTCGATAAAGCACTCCTGGAAGGTCTCGCCCGCTACCCGCACGTCGAAGTGCGCTTCGGCAGCCAAGTGAGCGCCTTTGCCTCAGATTCCGACGGCGTGACGGCTACATTCCTCACTGCGTCGGGCGAAGGACAGGTGACCGGCAGCTACGTCGTCGGCTGCGACGGCGGGCGGTCCTTGACCAGGCAACACCTTGGGCTGGCATTCGAGGGCGAAACGCGGTCGACCCGCGGACTGGTCATCGACGTCGCCAATGACCCCATCGGCACCCCGCATGCGGTCTTTGGCGGCGATCCAAAGCGTGGGTACGCGACACTTAGCCTGCCGCATGGAATCCGCCGCTGGGAATTCACGCTATTCGAAGGTGAATCTGAAGAACTCGCCGAGGACGATGCGTTCGTCTTCTCCCTCCTTGCCGCGCACGTGCCCGATCCCGCTGGCTTGAACATCATCCGCCGTCGGGTTTACGCCCATCACGCCCGTGTGGCCGAGAAGTTCCGCGTAGGACGATTCCTGCTGGCCGGCGATGCTGCCCACGTCATGCCGGTGGTTGCTGGCCAGGGTTGGAACTCCGGCATCCGGGACGCGCTGAACCTGGGGTGGAAACTAGCTGCCGTGGTTCAGGGGAAGGCCAGCGCCAAGCTGCTCGATTCCTATGAAGGTGAGCGGCGTGAACACGTCAAGGCCATGGTGGCGTTGTCGTTGAATATGGCGAACCTCGTCACAGACCACAACAGGCTGCGCACGGCGGTGCGTGACATGGCAGCGGCAGTTGTAGACAAGCTGCCGAAGGCCCGTGCCCGGCTCAACAGCCAGGGCTACAAACCGATGCCCAAATACGACCACGGCATCGTGGTTCCGTCCGAGCTCCCCACGTGGAAGGCGTTGCCTGATCGGGCGGATGCCCCCCGCGCAGTGGGCACGTTGTTCCCGCAGCCCACGGTGCGGAATGAGGAGGGCTGTTCGGTCCTCTTGGACGACGCCACCGGCCAGGGATGGCGGGTCATCGTATGGAACAACGATCCACGGGCCTTCGTCGGCGACGCTGAGGCTGAGACGTTGGCAGGGCTCGGCGGAACCCTTGTGCACGCCGTGCCGGCCACGCAGTTGGCGTGGGCGAAGGCTGCGGCAGCGCCTGGGGTTCGAGTGGTTGGCGACGAAAGCGGACTCTTTAAGGCCTGGTTTGACGAGAGGCCCTTCTCCGCGATCGTTGTGCGACCCGACCACGTGGTGGCCGCCGAGTGCATCGCCCAGGAACTGAACGGTGTTCTAAAGAAAGTATTCAGCGTGGCCGACGTCACATTGGCCTTTCAAAACGCATAATAAGGTTACGAACGCATAATTCATTGACAAGCGCATAATCAATAAATACTGTTGCTGCAACTCGTCTGTACAGGCGGTAGGCGGGAAGGCCCGCGCAGCGTTCACTCAAGGGAGAGCGAATCTTATGAACATCAAGAAAACCCGTGCAGCGGCCGTTGGTGCCGTGGCTCTAGCACTGACACTTAGTGKTTGTGCGTCCGGATCTGTTGACGGAAGCGGCTCCACGGCGGCCGCCAGTGGCTCCGCCGGGCTCACCAAAGTCACCTACGGACTGTTTCCGTCCAGCACCGTTGCGGCACTACAAGTTGCCATCGACAAG